>NZ_CEXFHW010000047.1:0-21823 GCF_982640115.1 Quisquiliibacterium sp.
CTCCACGGCCGGCGCTTCGGGCGTGTCGGCCCGCCAGCCCAGGAAACTCGCCTGCAGTCGCCCCTTGGCCGTGCAGTAGCCCGACCACTGCGCCGACCCGGGGGCCAGCTTCTCGATGTCATTGGTGAGCTGACTGTGCAGAAAGCGCAGCGCCTCGGGGCCGCTCGCCCGCAACAGGCCGAGATCGAACACCGGCACGACCAGACCCTGCGGCCAGGGGGCGGGGCCAGGCAGCGGATGCGCGGCGAGCGGCCCGGCGGGGTCATCGATGAGCGAGACGCCCAGCGCATCGGCCAGCGCCTGGAGCGGCTCGCGATCGAAACCGAAGGCAGGCAGGGGCGGGCCGGAAGGCGTCGGTACGGGCGCGGGGGAAGCGGCGTCGGGGCGGGGCAAGGTCATCGCCGTATTATAGGAACCCGATCCTGCCGTCTTCCGATGCCCCGATTCCTCGTCCCGATTTTCGTCCTGCTCGCCGGCCTGAGCACGCTCGCCTTCCTCAGCCTGCGCGATGCCCCGCTGAGCGTCAGCGATCCGCCCGCCCGGCTGCGCATCGAGCGCGGCATGGGCCTGTCAGCCATCGGCGACGCGGTGGCGCGCTCCGGCGCGGGCTGGTCGTCGTGGCAGTTTCAGCTTGCAGCCCGCCTGCGCGGTGAGTCTCATCGCATCCAGGCCGGTGTCTATGAGCTGCGCGGGCCGCTCAGCCGGCGCGGCCTGATGGGCAAGCTGCTGCGCGGCGAGGTGCTGATGGCCGAGGTCCGGATCATCGAGGGCTGGACCTTCCTGCAGATGCGGCAGGCGCTTGCCCGCCACCCCGATCTGCAGCAGGACGCAGCCACCCTGAGCGACGCGCAGCTGCTCGCCCGGATCGGTGCCAGCGAGCCGCACCCGGAAGGTCTGTTCATGCCCAGCACCTACCGTTTTGCCCCGGGCACGGCCGACCTGGACATCTATCGGCAGTCGTACCGGCTCATGAAGCGCACGCTGGACGAGGCCTGGTCGGCGCGCTCGGCGGCAGTCCCGCTGTCCAGCCCCTACCAGGCTCTGGTGCTGGCATCGATCGTCGAGAAGGAGACCGGCCGGGATGCTGACCGCGAGCGCATTGCCGGCGTGTTCGCCAACCGCCTGCGCATCGGCATGATGCTGCAGAGCGATCCCACCACCATCTACGGGCTGGGGGCGCGCTTCGACGGCAACCTGCGCCGCGCTGACCTCCGAGCCGACACGCCCTACAACACCTATACCCGCCGCGGCCTGCCGCCCACACCCATCGCGCTGCCGGGCAAGGCCTCGCTTGCGGCGGCGCTCAACCCCCACGCCTTCGGTGCGCTCTATTTCGTGGCCCGGGGCGACGGTTCGAGCGAGTTCTCCAACGATCTGTCGGCCCACCAGCGGGCCGTCGACCGCTATCAGCGAAAGGGCGGCTCATGAATGACGCCTCTCCTGCCAACGGCCTGGCTCGCACTGGCGTGCGCGGCCACGGGCTGCCTGGGCGCTTCCTGAGCGTCGAAGGCATCGATGGCGCCGGCAAGAGCACTCACCTCGACTGGCTGGCGGAACACTGCCGCCAGTCGGGACGCGAGGTGATCGTCACCCGGGAACCGGGTGGCACGCCGTTGGGGGAGCGGCTGCGCGAGCTCCTGCTGCATGAAACGATGGGCGTCCAGACCGAACTCCTGCTGGTGTTTGCCGCCCGCTGCGAGCATGTGAACGAACTCATCCGGCCCGCGCTCACGCGTGGCGCGATCGTGATCTGCGACCGCTTCACCGATTCCACCCATGCCTACCAGGGGGGAGGGCGCGGCCTGAAGGCGGGCTGGATCGATCAGCTCGAGGCCGTGGTGCTGGGCGGGCTGAGGCCTGATCGCACCTACCTGTTCGATCTGCCTGCCGACATCGCGGCCCGGCGACGCGCCGCCGCGCGTGAGGCTGACCGCTTCGAACAGGAGGATCTGGATTTCTTCGAGCGGGTCCGGGCGGCGTATTCACGCCGGGTGTCACAGGACCCCGAGCGATTCCTGAGGCTGGATGGGCGCGAGACGGTCGACACGCTTCGCGCGCGGATCGCGGATGACCTGGCCACGCAAGGGCTGCTCGGCCACAATGCAGGGCACTAAAGCATAAGTTCTATTACGTAATACGTTGGATTATTTACTGATTTGAGCTCAGACGATACCCTCGACGCCCTGCCATCCTGGCTCGAACCCAGCCTGAGCGGTCTGCTCGCGCTGCGTCCCAGCCTGCCGCATGCGCTGCTGATCCAGGGGCCGCGCGGCATCGGCAAGGGGCGCCTTGCCCGGCGCTTCGCCCAGTGCCTGCTGTGCGAGTCGCCCCTGGCCGACGGCCGCGCCTGCGATCGCTGCGACGCCTGCGGCTGGTTCGTCGCGGGCAACCACCCCGATTACCGGCAGGTCTCGCCGCTCGGCGATGAAGACGCCGGCGGCGAACGCGCGGAACGGACCCGATCCGAGCGCACCCGCCCGGAGATCAAGATCGACCAGATCCGAGCCCTTGCCGGCTTCGTCGGGGTGGGCGGTCACCGGGGCGGGCGCAAGCCCGTGCTCATCGACCCGGCCGAGGGGCTCAACCTGCCGGCTGCCAACGCCCTGCTCAAGACGCTGGAGGAGCCACCGGGCGACACCGTGTTCCTGCTGGTGGCGGCGCAGGGCGCACCGGTGGCGCCCACGGTACGGTCGCGCTGCGTGCCCTGGCGGGTACCGGCGCCGCCTGCCGAGGCCGCCCGGGTCTGGCTGAGTGCACGGCTGGGCGCTGACCAAGCGGCGCAGGCGGCCGACTGGCTGGCCCTGGCCGATGGCGCACCCTTGAGGGCTCTGGCACTCGCTGAACCCGGGGCGGCGGCCGCTCATCGGATGCTGATGCAGGCCGTTCAGGAAATCCCCGAGACTGGAGCCATGAGGATTGCCGAGGGCTTTGGCGCGCAGGCGGCGCCACTTTGGGTACCGCTGCTGCAGTCATGGGTGGCCGATCTGGCGCGTGTGCTGGCAGGGGCCCAGGCTCAACGCTTTCCCGGCCAACAGGCGGTGCTGCAGCGGCTTGGGCAGCGCACTCGGCTTCGCAGGGTCGCCGCCTATGGCAGCTGGCTCGATCAGCAGGCACGGGTGAGCAGCCATCCACTCAATCCGCGCCTCTACGCCGAAGACCTGTGGTTGCGCTATGAATCCCTGTTCCAGCGCTGACGCCTGGCCCCCGCCATCCGCCCATCCCGGAGAATGAGTCCATCGTGAGCACGATCAGCCAGGCCGGTGCCACCACCCTCACCGGGGCCATCTCCATGACCCAACCCGACCCGAAGACCGTCGGCCCCACCGGCCAATCCCAGGCGGCCGCAGGGCAGGGCAGTGCCGCGCAGGGTGGCGCGAGTGGCCTGCGGCCGAGCGTGCTGCAGCTGAGCATCCGCGACAAGGCGGCCCTCTATTCCGCCTACATGAGCCACATTGCCCGCGGCGGACTGTTCGTGCCCACGCCGCGCGCAGCCCGCCTGGGCGACGATGTCTTCGCCATCGTCAGCCTGCCGGATGACCCGGCCAAGCTGCCGATTCCGGGCAAGGTCTGCTGGATCACGCCCAGCGGGGTGCCGGGTCGCCCTCAGGGGATCGGCATCCAGTTCGCAGCCAATGACGCCGGCGAACAGGCCCGTCTGCGCATCGAGAAGATCCTGGGCAGCGCGCTCGGGTCAGATCGCCCCACCTCCACGCTGTGAGTCGGGTGGACGGGCGCGCCCTGCGGGTACACTCCGGGGGTGTTCGTCGACTCGCACTGCCACCTGGATTTCCCCGAGCTCGCGCCGCAACTGCCCGCGCTGCTCGAGCGCATGCGTGCCGCCGATGTCCGGGCGGCCCTGTGCATCAGTGTCGAGCTCGCCAGCTTCCCGGCGGTGCTGGCATTGGCTCATGCCCACCCGCAACTGTGGGCCACGGTGGGCGTGCATCCCGACTATCCCGACATCCCGGAGCCGGGTGTCGAAGAACTGGTCCGGCTGGCGGATGATCCGCGCATCCGGGCCATCGGCGAGACCGGGCTCGACTATTACCGTCTCACCGGCGACCTCGGCTGGCAGCGCGAGCGGTTCCGCGTGCACATCCGGGCCGCACGGGCCACGGGCCTGCCGCTGGTGATCCATACCCGCGCCGCGGCCGAGGACACGCTGCGCATCATGCGGGAGGAGGGTGCCGATCAGGTTGGCGGCGTGATGCACTGCTTCACCGAAGACTGGGCCACGGCCAGCGCCGCCATCGACCTGGGTTTTTGCATTTCGTTCTCGGGCATCGTCACCTTCAAGAGTGCCGAGTCCCTGCGCGAGGTGGCGGCCCGGGTTCCGGCCGACCGCCTGCTGATCGAGACCGACTCGCCCTATCTCGCGCCGGTGCCTTACCGGGGCAAGACCAACGAGCCGTCCTTCGTTCCCAGGGTGGCCGCCATGCTGGCGCAGGTCCGGGGGGTTCCGCTTGACGAGGTGGCCAGCCAGACCACCGCCAATTTCCTGCGTACCTTCCGGATCCCGGCCGATGCGCTGGGCCCGGAGGCCTGAGGGCAAGGCATGTCGCGCTGCGCCCGCATGGGTGATCGCCCCGTGTTGCTGGGCGCACACCGGCTCCGCGCGTTCTTGCGGAGGCTGGCACTCGCGCTGGCCCTGTTGACGGCGCCGCTTGCCCATGCCGGCCCCGAGCAGGACCAGGCCGAGTTCTTCGCGGCGCTGGCCACCGACGACATCCATACCGTGCGCAAGCTGCTGGTGCGCGGTGTGTCGCCCAACCTGCACCACCCGCAGCAGGGCCCCGTGATCGTGATGGCGGCGCAGGCGAAGGCCTTCGGGGCGATCCGGGCGCTCCTCGATTCGCGCATCACCGAGGTCACCGCGGTCAATCCGCAAGGCGAGACCGCACTGATGTACCTGGCGATGTTCGGCGAGACGGAGCTGGCCCGTGCGCTCATCCGCCGTGGCGCCCAGGTGAACCAGCCCGGCTGGACGCCACTGCACTACGCGGCGGCAACCGGACAACTCGGGATGATCCGCTTCCTGGTCGAAGACCAGCATGCCTACATCGACGCGCCCTCGGCCAATGGCACCACGCCACTGATGATGGCGGCCCGGGAGGGTCAGACCAGGGCGGCGCGCCTGCTGGTGGAACTCGGGGCCGATCCGAGTCTGCGCAATCAGGCCGGTCTGGGTGCGCCCGAGTACTTCCTCCGGCGCGACCAGGCCGACGAAGCCCGCTTTCTCGCCGAGAAGGCGTCGGCGTTCCTGCGTCGCTACGGCACCCAGGACGCGCCAGTCCCGGCGGCGCCTCGGCCCTGATCGAGCTTTTGGCGGCGCCAGCGCCCTCGGCATAATGGCGCATAATGTGTATTATGTAAACTTTGATACGGATAGCCTCGAGCCGACCCGCGCCGACCCCGAGGCAGCACCCGCCGGCAAGCTGTTCACAGCCGCGCCCGCAAACCACTCACCCGCCGCGTCAGCCGCCCGACGGCCGTGCCCAGCAGTTCGGAACGCCCGGCCACCAGCGTGAACGCGCTGCGTGCCCGGGTGATGCCGGTGTAGACCAGTTCACGGGTGAGCACCGGCACATCGGCCTCGGGCAGCACCATGGCCACATGGGCGAACTCCGAGCCCTGGCTCTTGTGCACCGTCATGGCAAAGGCGGTTTCCACCTGCGCCAGGCGCGTCACCGCCACCGAGCGCAGGCTCTCGCCCTCGCCGAACCAGCAGCGCAGCGCCCCGTCACCCGCGGGCTCGCGCAGCACGATGCCGATGTCACCGTTGAAAACGCCGAGCGCCGGGTCATTGCGGGTGACCATCACCGGTCGGCCCTCGTACCACTCGCCGCGGCGCGCGAGCAGGCGCGCCTGCGTGAGGCCGCGCTCGATCGACTCGTTGAGCCCGCTCACGCCCCAGGGCCCCTCACGCACCGCACAGAGCACACGGAAGGCATCGAAGTGCTGCAGCACTGCCCTGACCCAGGCCTCGAAGGCGCCACGATCATCGTCTTCAGGGCGCATCGCCAGTTGCGCCAGATAGGCTCGATAGCCGCCCTCTGCGCCTGGCCGGCCGCGCAGGGCAAGATCGAGCGCGGCATGCGGATCGTGCGCCTCGACAAGGCTGACCGGCCCCTCGGCGTCTGCGCGCAACAGCGCCTGCGCAGACCTGGCATCGCCCGCATTGACCGCCTGCGCGAGGGCGCCGATCGGTCCGCCGAATCGGTGGCTTCGGCGCAGCACCACGGTCTGTCGGGCGAGGGCTGATTCACTGCCCTCGCCCGCGCCCTGGCAGAGATCGCCCATCACCGCGCCCGCCTCCACCGAGGCGAGCTGGTCGCGGTCGCCCAGCAGCACCACGCGTGCATGCGCGGGCAGGGCCTCGAGAAGCTCGGACATCATCTCGAGGTGGATCATGGACGCCTCGTCGACGATCAGCAGATCAAGGTCGAGCGGATTGGACGCGTCGTGCCGGAAGCGCCGGGTTCCCGGCTGCGTACCCAGCAGGGAATGCAGGGTGCGCGCCGGACCGAGAGAATCGGACCACTGCGTCAGGCGCAGGCTGGCCGCCAGCGAGGCATCGAGCCCGTCGAGCGCCTTGCTGATCGACTGCCGCAGACGCGCGGCGGCCTTGCCGGTGGGCGCGGCCAGCGCGACCCGAAGCGGCGCCGGCCCCTGCCGCAGCGACTGCAGCAGCACCAGCAGCCGGGCCGCGGTGTGGGTCTTGCCGGTGCCCGGGCCACCGGTGATCAGGGTGAGGCGCCCGCGCAGTGCGGTCTCGCAGGCGATCCTCTGCCAGTCGGGCCCATCCCCTGCTGGCGGGGGCGCAAACAGCCGATCGAGCAGGGCCTGCGCCGCAACCGGGTCGATGTCCGGCGAACGCTCGGCAGCGCGGGCTCGCACCTGCGCGGCCACCCGGGTCTCATGGCGCCAGTAGCGCCGCAGGTAGAGCAGTCCGCTGCTGAGCACCAGCGGCGAGCGGCCCTGCTCGTGACTCGGCTCGATCTCGATCGACGCCGCCTCGCGCCACCGTGCCTCGCGCATGGCGGCGTCGGTCGGCCAATCGGCCAGCCGTGTGCTCAGACTGGCCATCGCTTCGGGCGGCCAGGCGAGCAGGCCTTGCGGGTCGGCCAGCAGCTCGGCGATCGGCAGTGCGCAGTGACCGCGTCCTTCGAGCTGGGCGAGCAGCGCCGCCGCCAGCAGCAGGCTGGCCGGCGCCTGCGGATCGGTTTCGGCGATGAAGCGGGCCAGGGCCAGGTCGAGGCTGCGCAGGCAGCCGGCCGCGCGCCAGCCCTCGAGGGTGTGCAGCATGTCGGACGGTGTCATCCGGCCTCCGGTGCTGCGCCGGCCCGAGCGGATGGCAGCAGTGCGTCGATCTGGCGGATGAGCGCGAGCGGCGCGACGATCGGACAGCAGCCTGCGGCTGGCCCATTCACCCCGCGCAGGAACAGGTAGAGCGCACCGCCCAGGTGTTGCTCGGGTCGATAGTCCGCCCGCAACCTGACCTTCAGCAGGCGATGCAGCGCGAGCAGGTAGAGGATGGCCTGAACATCGTAGCGGTGCTCGCACATGGCCGCATTCATGGCCTCAAGGGTGTAGGCGGCGTCGTTCGGACCAAGGTGGTTGGACTTGTAGTCGAGCACCCAGAACCGGCCGGCGTGCTCGAAGACCAGGTCGGCAAAGCCCATGAGCATGCCCTTGAGGCTGCGTTGCGGCAGCGCCGGGCGGGCGCGCCCAGGCTCGAGATGCTCGCGGCAGAGCGCATCGATGCGCTCGGCCTCAAGGCCATCGCTCGGGAACCAGAACTCCATCTCGGGGGTGGGACTGCCCAGCTCGGCAAGCGGGACGCCCAGAGGCGACAGCGGCGTGCTGCAGACCTGCCGCAACCAGACAAGCACATCGTCGGCGCGATGGCCCCAGCCCTGGCGTTCGCAACGGCGCACAAGCCGCTGCTGGATCCCGGTCGACGCGTCCAGGGCAAAGCCCTCGCCGGCCAGCCACTCCAGCTGGTCGTGAAGAAAGTTGCCGGCGACCGCGCCACGCGGGAAACGGTGCCAGACCGGGGCGGCGCGCAGCGGCGCCGATGCGGCAATGGCGGCAATGGCGGCAACGTCGGCGTTGCGGGCGTCATCGGCGTTGCGGGCGTCAGCGTCAGCGGCAGGCTCGCCGCCCTCGGGTTCGTCATCGCGCAACAGCCGGGCCGGCAGCGAGCCCGCGCTCGCGTTCGCGCCCACGCGGCCCGCGTCGCGCACCAGCGCGGTGTAGCTGCTGATCGACCAGTCGCGCTCGAAGCGGGCGTCGTACTCGGGCGGCGCGGCGAGCGGGGGCACGGCGTGTCGCGGCTGCAGGCGAGTGAACGCGGCCGCGGCGGCGCCCTCGCCCATCATCTGCACCGACACGGCAGGACAGGCTCGAGCCAGGGCCTGGGCCGCAGCGCTCACCGCCTCGGGACCGCACGGGTCGGGGCCTGAAAGCAGATAACCGATCGCACTGAGGGGCCAGACGCAGTCTTTCCGGTTGCCGATCTTCAGTGCCGACAGCCCCATCCAGAGCGCATGCCGGCCCCGGGTGAGCGCCACATAGAGAAGCCGCAGCCCCTCGCGCAACTGCTCGCGGGCGTGGAGCACCTTGTGCTCGTCGTCGGGGGTGAGCACGAGTGTGCGTTCGGCGCCCGGGGCATCGTCCACGGGCAACAGAAAGACCGGATGCCTGTCCGCGCGGGCGTCCTGCCCGGGATCGCGCAGGTGCGCGGCAAACGGCAGGAACACCACCGGATACTCCAGGCCCTTGGACTTGTGGATGGTGACCACCTTGACCAGGTCGGCATCGCTTTCCAGCCGCAGCAAGAGCTCGTCGGCACTGTTCAGGCCGGCGTTGGCCTCGTCGAGCTGCTGCTGCAGCCAGCGCAGCGTGGCGTGCTCGCCCTCGAGTTGCCCCGCGGCAACCTGCAGCAGTTCGGCAAGATGCAGGATGTTGGTCAGGCGACGCTCCCCGTTATCCGCGAGGTCTTGCGTGCCCAGCCAGCGGGCCGGCAGGCCGAAGACATGCAGGGCCTGCCGGATCATGGCCAGCACGCCCTGCGTCTGCCAGACCTGGCTGAGCGCCTGCAGGCGCTCGCACTGGCGATCGAAGGCCTGGTCATCGCTGGCCAGCGCCACCAGTTCGGCCATGGGAAAACCGAGCAGCCGGGTGGCCAGGGCGGCGCGCGCCAGCCGGATGTCCCGCGGCGCGGCCACGGCCTGCAGCAGCCGCAGCAGGTCAGTGGCCTCGGGTGTCTGGAACACCGTGTCCTTGTCCGAGAGGTAAACCGAGGGCAGGCCGCGGCGCTGCATGGCCTGACGCACCGCCTGAGCCTCGGCGCCGGTGCGCACCAGCACGGCAATGTCGGCGGGCCGCAATCGCCGCCAGGGCTGGCCCGCTTCCTCGAAGCCGCAGCGGGGGTCGTTCAGCCGATCGACGATGGCCTGCGCGCAGCGATCGGCGAAGACCCGCATGGCCTCTCGCAGGGTGCGCAGGCTGGTGTCGACCGCAAGCGTGATCGGCGCCACCGCTCCACTCCCATCGCGCAGGCGTTCGGCGCGGCCATGGGCCTGCACCGCGACGAAGGGCAGTTCGGCCGGCGCACCGGCGCGCCGGAACAGGAACGCGCCCTCGCCGGGACGGTCTTCGGCAGCCTGGAACATGGCGTTCACCGCATCCACCAGCGCCTGCGTGGAGCGCCGATTCACGCCCAGCACATGGTGCCTGCCCTCGGTGGCGCGGCGTGCCGACAGGTAACTCCGGATATCGGCGCCGCGAAACTGGTAGATCGCCTGCTTCGGATCGCCGATCAGCAGCAGCAGTCGGCCGGTGTCATGCTCGGCGATGCGGTAGAGGCGATCGAAGATGCGCAGCTGCAGCGGCGAGGTGTCCTGGAACTCGTCGATCATTGCCACCGGGTATTGCGCGAGGATGCGCTCGCGCAGGCGGGATGCCCGCTCGCCATGGGCCGAGGTGTCCAGCGCCTGGTCGAGCCGCTCGAGCAGGTCGGCAAAGCCGAAGCTGCCCGCGCGCGCCTTGAGCTGCTGCATGCGTGCGCGCACCTGCGCGGCGGCGTGCAGGCGCATGGCCGAGCGCAGATCGGGGAGCGAGTCGTGTTGCTGGAACAGCTCACGGCAGGCATCGACGCATGCGGGCAGATCATCGGCCAGGCCTTGCGCAGCGAGCCGCTCGCGCAGGGCTTCGCCCGAGAGCGCCGCTCGCGCGTTCGGGGTGAGCGCGAGCGGCGTGGGTGCCGGATCCTGCGCCCAGGCTCGCAGTTCATCGGTCCATCGCGTGATGAACACCGGCTTCGACACGAGTGTGCGTGCCGGATGGGCCCGGTTGCCATGGACCGCGATGAACCAGTCGCGCAGCGCCTCGGCGCGCTCGGCCCAGCCCTGCTTCAGGCGAAGCAGCGCATCGTTCTTATCGCGCGTGGTGGTGGCAACTCTGTCCGCGAGGCTGCCCTGCCCGGCTCCGTCAGGCAGCGGCTTGTCAAGCAGCCCTTCGATAGCCGCCTCGAGGGTGTCGAGATCCTTCCAGTGCTCGAGCACCTGCGACAGGCACTCGTCGCCCAGCGGATAGACCTGCTGACGCCAGTAGTCGCGCACCGCCTCGGCGCGCATGGCGGCCTCCTGGGCCTGCAGGGCCTCGTCGAAGAGGCTGCCGCTGTCGAAGGCATGTTCGCGCAGCATGCGCTGGCACCAGGCGTCGATGGTGTGGACCGCGGCGTCATCCATGGCCTCGGCCGCCATGGCCAGCCGCCAGGCGGCCTGCTGGCGCTCCGGCCCCTCGGGGAAGGCGGCGATCAGCTCGGCGAGGAAGCGATCGTCAGCCGCAACCGTCTCGCCCCGAAAACCGGCCGCGGCCTCCACCAGCCGTCGGCGGATCCGGTCCGAGAGTTCGCGGGTGGCCGCACGGGTGAAGGTCATCACCAGGATCTCGCCGGGCAGCCGGGGCTCGCAGCCATGACCGAGCACCAGGCGTACATAGAGCGCAGCGATCGTCCAGGTCTTGCCGGTGCCCGCGCTGGCCTCGATCAGGTGGCTGCCCTGCAGGGGCAGCGCGAGCGGATCCAGCGTCTCAGTCATCGACCGCCTCCGTCGTCGGGGATTCGGCAGGCAGCATCTCGAGGACCGCATGGGTGCCGAGCCAGGCGAGGAAGGGCTGGTACAGGCGCTGGCTGGCAGACTCGAAGCCGGGATCGGCGGCCAGGCTTTCGTAGTCCGGGAAGAGCCGCGCCAGGCTGGGCTCGGTACCCTCCCCCGGGGTCGCGCTGTTATGGCGGCCCTCATAGGCCTCGTGCGCCTTGTCCGGCTGGGTCAGCAGGGCGATGCCGGTCTGCGCAACCGTCGGCAAGGGGGCGTTTGCCGTCAGCCCGTCGCGGCAGGCCAGCATGAGCGCGTGCAGCACCGGCCGCGCTTCCGGCGGTTCGGGTGCGCGCACCCGAACCAGGGCGCCGTCTCCGATCAGGATCCCGTCGGTGGGCACGCCGCAGGCGGCGCTGGCCAGACAGCGCACCCAGGCGCCGAGCAGCTTGGATTCACGCAGGACCGTCTCGGCGTTCTTCTTGCCGCCAGTGGTGCTGAGGCGGCTGGCCTGGAGCTCGATCCAGACCGGCCGGGTTTCATCGCCCGCCGCACGCGCGCCGGCAAGCCAGTCATCCAGGTGCAGCGAGGGATCGGCCGGGTGGACGCCATGCAGGTGCAGCCGCTCGCGCGATGCCGGCAGGCTCGCGAGAGTCTCCTGCCAGGTGCAGAGCATGGGCAGCAGGGTGCTGTTCAGCTCGCTCGCCGCCCGCCGACCGGGACCGGCCAGAGGCAGGCTTCCTGAACGGCGCAGTCGTGCGAGTTCATGGCGGAGCACGGCACTGATCTGCGCCGGCCGGTCCTCAGGCTGAGGCAACCCGCCCGCGGCCGGCAGGGCTTCGATGGCACGCCGGCAGGCCTGCAGCAGCGTATCGGTCCAGGTCCAGTGCTCGAGGCCCTGGCCGATGAAGGTCTCATCATCGGCATCGGCGGCGTCGAGATCATCGAAGGATACCCGCAGGCGGTGCCGGAAGAAGGCCTGCACCGGATTGCGCAGGAAGGCACTGAGCGAGGCCAGGGTCAACACGAGCCCGCTCCGGGTGCCGCCGCTCTCGGGCACGGGCTGTTCCACCGGGCCGGCTTCGACATGCGCCGCCCGCCATTCCCTTGCGTGCGTGAAGAGCGCCCCGGGCGCAGCGTTGTCGACCGGCTCGAAGTAGCGTCGGCTGAAGGGCTGCAGTGGATGCTCGGTGGTGCGCTCGGCCACCACCGCGGGCCCCCAGCCCGCGCCGAGGTAGTCGCGCAGCTGCGCGACCAGCACCGAGGGCGGCTGCATCTGGTTGTCGCGCGGGCTGCGGCCGCTCCAGCTGATGTAGAGCACCTGACGGGCCGAGAGCACCGCGTCGAGCATGAGCTGCCGATCATCATCGCGTCGGGAACGATCGCCGGGGCGTGCCAGTCGGGGCAGGCCCATCAGGTCGAAGTCGATGCGGCTGCCGCGTCGGGGATAGTCGCCATCGTTCATGCCGAGCAGACAGACCACGGGGAACGGGATGGCACGCAGCGGCAGCAGGGTGCAGAAGGTGACGCCCCCTGCCCTGAAGCGACGCGACACCGTCGGCTCGTCGACCGCGCCCAGCCAGGCCTCGCGGACCACGGCGATATCCAGCGGGTCGGTGAAGCCGCCGGCCTCGCAGGCTTCCAGCCAGTCGGCAAGCGCCTGCTCGAGCGCCGCCAGCACGCTGCGCTCGGTATCGTCGGTGGCCTGGAACAGTGCCTCGAGCAGTCTGCGCAGGCGCGCCGCCCAGGCGCCGGGTGCGCGCGGCACAAGCGCATCCCGCCACCACGCCGTGAGCACCCGCAGCAGTTCGTCGAGCGCCCCGGCAAGGCCCGCGCTCAGGCCGGCGATTTCGGCATAGGGTTCGATGCCGGCCTGGTCACCGGCCGCAGGCAGCTCACCCGTGGCATAGCCCAGGAGCATCCGCCGCAGGCCGAAGCGCCAGGTGTTCTGCTCGCCGCCCTGCCCCAGCCCCAGGCCCTCGCGGTGCTCGGCGTTCAGGCCCCAGCGGATGCCCGCGCCGGCGATCCACGCTCCCAGCACCGCGATGCCGGCGGCATCGAGACCGAAGCGGGCGGCCAGTGCCGGCACCCCGAGAAGATCACGCACCTGACTCGCCCCGAAGCGCTGATGCGGTGCGCGCAGCAGCTCCTCGAGGGCGACCAGCAGCGGCTGCCGGCCCCGCTCGGGCTGGTCGGCGATGCCCCAGGGAATATGCCTCGGATCGCGGCGCGGATGCTGACCGAACACCGAGCGGATGGCTGGTGCGAAGCGCTCGATGTCGGGCACCATGACCACGATGTCGCGGGGTGCGAGCGGCTGGCCATCCGGCGGCTGGGCAAGCAGGTGCAGCAGCTGGTCGTGCAGGATCTCGACCTCGCGCTGGGCGCTGTGCGCCACCTGGAAGACGATGGATCGGTCCTCGCTGCGCACCGCCGGCCAGGCATGCTCCTCGAGGGGCAGCAGGTCGCGCACCGATGCCTGCACCTGGGCCAGCAGGGCCTGCGGCACAGACTCGTCGAACAGGTCGACGCGCGGCATCGCGAAGCGCCGGGCCGCGGCCTGGGCGTCGTCGAAGGCATCGAGCTGGCGGATGAAGTCCCGGCTCTGGCGGCCCCAGGCTGCCAGCAGTGGATGGCCATGCGCGTGCATGTCCTGCAGCGGCAGCGCCGAGAGATCGCGGTTGCGGCGCCAGGGATGGCGGCGGCGCTCGAAGCGCAGCAGCTCGCGGCCATCGATGATGTCGGCCCAGTGGTACTGGCAGGGGTTGGGCACGGCCAGCAGCACCTGGCAATGCGCCGACAGGGCCGCGATCGCCTCCAGGGTCTGATGCGGGATGTGGGTGGTGCCAAAGAGCACCACCCGGCGCGGCAGCGCCGGAAACGCCCGAGCGCCGCCGTTGTCGGGGACGGACAGCGCCGCGATGAACCGGCGGTGCAGCTGGGCGCGCGACCCGCCGCGCTGCGTCCCATCCAGACCGGCCTGCACCGCCCGCCAGAGCGCGGGCTGCCAGCGCTGGTCATCGGGCACCGGGAGGGCGGCCGCACCCTCGCGCATCTGGCCGACGCGCAGCCTGTCAACGCCGCGCCCCCAGTCCTGCAGCCAGTCGGCGCGATACACCTGGTACTGGTCGAACAGGTCGGCCAGACGCTCGGCAAGCTGCAGGCGACGGGCCGGGTCGCCATCGGCCAGGAAACCCGCCACCGGCCCGAAGCCGGGCTGGCCGGCCAGCGCCGGCAGCAGGCTCATCAGCCGCCAGGTGAGCGGCAGCTTGTCGAGCGGCGACTGCGAGGGCACCGCATCGGGCCCGAGCACCGCCCGATAGGCGCGCCAGATGAAGCGCGCCGGCAGCTCGATCGCCGTGGACGCGCACACGCCCTGCGCGCTGGCCAGGGTCATCTTGAGCCACTCGGCCATGCCGTTGCTCTGGACCAGGATGGTCTCGCGCTCGAGTGGCGCCAGCGGGTGCTCGGCCAGCCAGCCCAGCAGCGCCTCGGCGAGCAGCTCGAGGCGGTTTCCGTGCAGGACCAGAAGGCCGGTTGGCGTGTTGTGGCTCATGCGGTGCTTCTCCCGGCCGGGAGCATCGCACGCCGCGGGCTCAGGGCCTGAGCCCGCCCAGGCTCAGCGGCTGAACGCGAAACCTTCGTAGCCGCGCTGCGCCACCTCCTGGCAGATCTGGCGATAGCGCGGCATGCCGCCGGCATAGGGCATGAACACCCGCGGCTTGCCCGGCACATTGGCGCCGAGATACCAGGAGTGCGGCACCTTGGAGAGCAGCGTGGCCTCGGCCGCAGCCTGCACCTGCTGCGACCAGGCCTCCATCGCCTCGGGGCGCGGCTCCATGCGGGCGATGCCTTCCTTGCGCAGGTGGGCGATGCAGTCGGTGACCCAGTCGACATGCTGCTCGATGGCCACCGGCATGTTCACCAGCACCGAGGGGCTGCCCGGCCCGGTGAGGGTGAAGAGATTGGGAAAACCGCTCACCTGCAGGCCGAGATAGCTGCGCGGACCGGCCTCCCAGAGCGCGTTGAGCGCAACCCCGCCACGGCCGACCAGGTTGAGCTTCTTGAGTGGGCCCGTAAGCGCGTCGAAGCCGGTGGCGAAAACGATCACATCGAGCTCGTGGTGAGCCTTGCCGGTCTGGATGCCGGTGGCGGTGATGCGCTCGATCGGATCGGCCCGGACATCGACCAGGGTGACATTGGGCCGGTTGAAGGTCTCGAAGTAGCCGGTGTCGATCGGCGGGCGCTTGGCCGCGAAGGGATGGTCGATGTCGGCGAGTTTCTCGGCGGTGGCCGGGTCTTTCACGATCTCGCGGATCTTGTTCTTCAGGAAGCTCGAGGCGGTGTCGTTGGCCGCCTTGTCGACCAGCAGGTCACGGAAGACGCTGCGAAAGCGCAGCCCGCCGATCGACCAGGCGCTCTCGTAGAGGGCCTGTCGCTCGGGCTCGGAGGGGTCGTGCGCGGAGCGCTGCGCGATGATGAAGGGATGGCCGTTGGGGGTGGCATGCATCACCTGGCGGATGCGGTCGCTGTTGTCAGCCACATAGCGCTTGAAGCCCTCGCTCAGCGGCGCGTTGTGCGCGGGCACGCTGTAGTTGGGCGTGCGCTGGAACACGGTGAGATGGGCCGCCGCCTCGGCGATCACCGGCGTGGCCTGGATGCCGGTGGATCCGGTGCCCACCAGCCCCACCCGCTTGCCTGAGAAATCGACGCCCTCGTGCGGCCACTGGCCGGTGTGGTACCAGCGCCCGGTGAAGTCGGCCAGGCCCGGAATGGCCGGGATGTTGGCCGATGACAGGCAACCCACGGCCGTGATCAGGTAGCGGGTGCGGTACTGCTCGCCCGACTCGGTGCTCACCAGCCAGCGATTGGCGGCTTCGTCGTAGCGGGCGCCGGTGACCCGGGTGTTGAAACGCACGCTGCGCTTGAGGTCGAGCCGGTCGGCGACGAAGTTGAGGTAGCGAAGGATCTCGGCCTGCCCGGGATAACGCTCCGACCACTGCCATTCCTTGAGCAGCGCGTCCGAGAAGTAGTACATGTACGAGTGGCTCTCGGAGTCGCAGCGCGCGCCGGGATAGCGGTTCCAGTACCAGGTGCCGCCCACGCCATCGGCCATCTCGAGCACCTGCACCGACAGGCCCAGGCGGTCGCGCAGGCTGTGCAGCTGATACAGACCCGAGAAGCCTGCACCGATGATCAGCGCCTCGGTGTCGGTCACCGGCGCCGGGGTGGTCGGGGAAGACTGGGGAACGGAAGCCATGGAAGCGGTCCTTGCAGGGTGAGGTCAGAGTTCGGTGAGCTGGCCGGCAAGCCAGAGCTCGCGCAGGCGGAATTTCTGGATCTTGCCCGAGCCGGTGAGCGGGAAGCTCTCCATGAGAAACCAGCGTCGGGGCGTCTTGTGGGGCGCGAGATGCTCGCGCATGTAGGTGAAGAGCGCGGCCTTGTCGAGGCTGGCGCCGGGCGCCGGGCGGATGAACGCGCCCACCTCCTCGCCCCACTTCTCGTCGGGCAGGCCCACCACAGCCACTTCGGCCACGCCCGGGTGACGAAAGAGCAGTTCCTCGAGCTCGCGCGGATAGATGTTCTCGCCGCCGCGGATGATCATGTCCTTCAGGCGCCCCTCGACCGTGCAGTAGCCACGCGCGTCCATGGCGCACAGATCACCGGTGTGCAGCCAGCCCTCGGCATCGATGGCCGCCGCCGTGGCCTCGGGCATCTCGTAGTAGCCGTGCATGACATGGTAGCCGCGGGTGCAGTACTCGCCGATGCGGCCCACCGGCAGCGTGGCGCCGGTGGCGGGGTCGATGATCTTGACCTCGGCATGCGGCATGGGCAGTCCGATGGTGTCGGCCTTGTCCTGGATGCTGTCATCGGGGCGGGTCATCGAGGCCACCGGCGAGCATTCGGTCTGCCCGAACACGATGGTGAAGCGCGCGCCCAGCCGCTCCTCGAGCCGGCGCACCAGCTCGGCCGGCACCGTGGAGCCGCCCGAGCAGATCGCCTGCAGCGAGCCGAGGTCGGTCTGCGCGAAGCGGGGATGCTCCATTAGCGCCACCAGCATGGTGGGCACCGCGAGCAGCGCGTTGCCGCGATAGCGCTCGGTGAGTTCCAGCACCAGGCCGGGCTCGAAGGCCTCGACCAGCACCTGGGTGGCCCGCTTGGAAACCGCGCCGAGCACGCACAGCACGCAGCCGCCGGTGTGGAACAGCGGCATGGTGGTGACCCAGGTGGCGCCATCGGCAACGCCCATGCGCTCCATGGTGTGGGCGCCGTTGTTGACCAGGCCGCGGTGGTGCAGCAGCGCCCCCTTGGGAAAGCCGGTGGTGCCCGAGGTGTACTGGATCATCACCGGGTCTGTCGGCCGCACCACCGGCAGCGTGATGTCGGGATCGTCGCCCTGCGCGATGAACGCGTCCCAGTCGTCGAAGCAGACCACCTCGCGCAGTTCAGGGCATTCCGGCGCCACCGCGCGCACCGTGTCGAGCATGGGGTTGCCGCGAAAGCCCGGCACCACGAAGACGCCGGCCGAGCGCGACTGGCGCAGCACATAGGCGAGCTCGGCGCCGCGAAAGGCCGGGTTGACGGTGACCAGGATGAGCCCGGCCATGGCCGCGCCGAACTCCATGAGGATCCACTGCGGGATGTTCGGCGCCCAGATGGCCACCCGTTCGCCGGGCCTGAAGCGGCGAGCCAGCGCGCGGGCGGTGCGCTGTGCATCGGCATGCAGTGCCTGGTAGGTCCATTGCCGGCGGGCAGCGGGGTCGGGCGCGCCAACCACCAGCGCCACGCGCTCGGGCTCGGTCTGGGCAGCCCACTGCAGCAGCTCGCCCAGGGTGATGTCACGCACCGGCGGCTGATCGGGGCCGCGGGCGTGGGACTCGCTCAGCGGCATGGTGTCTCCTGGGAGGATGGCGGCGCTGGCGCGTCGTCTGCGCGCGTCGCCAAGCCTGATCGAGGGTAGCACGCGGGGTGCCACCCTGCCCCGCTTCAGGCCGGGGGCGGCGGACCGCGGCGCCGGCGAATCATCCCGAAAACCCGCCCGGGCAGCCCGGCGAGGTCATCCACCCAGGTGAACACCGCCGGCACCACCAGCAGGCTGAGCAGGGTGGAGGTGATCAGCCCGCCGATCACCGCGATCGCCATCGGCGAGCGGAAGCTCGGGTCCGACCCCCAGCCCAGCGCGATCGGCAGCATGCCCGCGCCCATGGCGAGCGTGGTCATGACGATCGGACGGGCCCGCTTGTGGCAGGCGTCCACCAGCGCCTCGAAGCGGTCCATGCCGCGGCGGCGCGCCTCGATCGCGTACTCGACCAGCAGGATGGAATTCTTGGTGACGATGCCCATCAGCATGAGCAGCCCGATCAGCGAGGGCATCGAGAAGCTCTGGTGGGTGATGAGCAGGGCCACGAAGGCGCCGCCGATCGACAGCGGCAGCGCGGCGAGGATGGTCACCGGCTGCATGAAATCGCGGAACAGCAGCACCAGCACCATGAAGATGCACAGCACGCCGATACTCATCGCCAGCCCGAAGCTCGCGAACAGCAGCTGCATCTCCTGGGTGTCGCCCTGCTCGGCCACCGCCACGCCCGGCGGCAGCGCGTTGATCGCGGGCAGCTTCATGGCCTCGGCATGCACCTCGCCGAGCTGGCGTGAGGCCAGCTCCACCTCGAAGGTGACATTGCGGCTGCGGTCGAGCCGGTCGATCTGCGCCGGGCCGCTGTCGATCGAGAGATCGGCCACCGTGGCCAGCATCACCGGCCCATGGCGGCCCGGCACGGTCAGCCGGCCGAGCGCGCCGAGATCGGCGCGGGCGGCATCGGGCAGGCGCACCCGGATCGGGATCTGGCGCTCGCTCAGGTTCAGCTTGGGCAGGCTGGCGTCATAGTCGCCGGCCGTGGCCACGCGCACGGTCTCGGCGATGCCGGCGGCGGTCACGCCGAGATCGGCGGCGCGGGCGAAGTCGGGCCGCACGATGATCTCCGGGCGCACCAGGCTGGCCGAGGAGTTGACATTGCCGATGCCACGCAGCGTGCGCAGGTCGCGTTCCACATCGCGGGCGGCCACGGCGAGCGCTGCGGCGTCGTCGCTGCGCAGCACCAGCTGCATCTTCACGCCGGTGTCCTGCGGTCCGACCGTCAGGCGCACGCCGGGCTGATCGGCCAGGCGCTCGCGAATCCGCGCCTCGACCACCTGCTGCGTCACCGCACGCTCGGTGCGGTGGCTCAGGGTGAGGGTGAGCACCGCGCGCCGCGCCTCGGCCGCCGCGCCCTGCGCGAACATGTCGCCCGAGGCGCCGCCGCCCACCGAGCTGAACACATGGCGCACATCCGGCAGGTCGACCAGCGCCTTGCGCACCGACTCCGCCGCGGCCAGGGTCTCGTCCAGCGTGCTGCCAGGGGGCAGTTCCACCGTCACCAGGGTCTGCGCCCGATCGGCCGGGGGCACGAAGCCGGTGGGCAGCAGCGGCACCAGCGCGATCGAGCCGACGAAGAAGGCCGCCGAGGCCAGCGCGGTGATCAGGCGATGGCGGATGCACCAGGCCACTGCCGCCAGATAGCGACGCATCAGCCAGCCGTCGGTGGTGTGGGTCTCGGCGGTGGGCTTGAGCAGATAGGCCGCCATCATCGGCGTGAGCAGGCGCGCGACCACCAGCGAGGCCAGGATGGCCAGCACCGCCGTCCAGCCGAACTGCTTGAAGAACTTGCCGGGAATGCCCGCCATGAACGCGGTGGGCAGGAACACCGCCACCAGCGCGAAGGTGGTGGCGATCACCGCCATGCCGATCTCGTCGGCGGCCTCGAGCGCTGCCTGCATCGGCGTCTTGCCCATGCGCAGGTGGCGGGCGATGTTCTCGATTTCGACGATGGCATCGTCCACCAGGATGCCCACCACCAGGGCGAGCGAGGTGAGCGTGACCGTGTTCAGGGAATAGCCGAAGAGCGACAGCCCCAGGAAGGCCGGCAGCACGCTCAGCGGCAGCGCTGCCGCGCTGACCAGCGTGGCCCGCCAGTCGCGCAGGAACAGCCACACCACCACCACCGCGAGCAGCGCGCCCTCGTAGAGCATGTGCATGGAACCCTGGAAGTTCTCCTCGACGGGTTCGCTATTGTCCACCGCAGGCTCGAAGCGCACGCCGGGGTGGGCCTCGGCCAGCGATGCGATGGCCTCGCGCACCCCCTGCGCGACCTCGACCTCGCCGGCGCCGCGCGAGCGCATCACCTCGAAGGCGACCAGCGGCTTGCCGTCCCGCAGGGCCAGCGCCCGCCGCTCGGCGGCGGTGTCGCTGATGCGCGCGACCCGGTCGAGCCGGATCTGCCGACCGTCGGGCAGAGGCAGTTCGAGCGCCGCGAGCTCGGCGGCGGTGCTCACGGTGGCGATGGTGCGCACCGCCTGCTCGCCGCCGCCGACATCACCTCGCCCACCGGGAGCCTCCTGCTGCACCTGGCGCAGGCGGCGCGAGACATCGAGCGCCGACACATTGAGCGCGGCCAGCCGGGCGGGGTCGAGCTCCACGCGCACCTCGCGCAGCAGACCGCCGATGCGACGCACCTGCCCCACCCCGCGCACCGCGAGCAGTCGCCGCGAGACGGTGTTGTCCACCAGCCAGGAGACCTCCTCCTCGTCGAGGCGATCGGAGGCCACGGTGTAGACCAGCACCGGCCGGCCGGCGGTGGAGGCCTTGCTGATCGCCGGGTCGCGCAGATCGGCCGGCAGATCGGCGCGGATGCGGCTCACCGCATCGCGCACCTCGTTGACCGCTTCGGCCGGGTTCTTCTCGAGGATGAACTCGGCATTGACGCTGACCATGCCGTCGAGGATGCGGGTGTAGACATGCTTGATGCCGGAAAGCACCGCGATCGCGTTCTCGAGCTTGCGCGCCACCTCGGTCTCGAGCTGCGCCGGGGCCGCGCCCGGAAGGCTCGCCTCGACCGTGACCACCGGCAGCTCGATATCCGGGAAGTCCTGCACCGCCGAGGTCTTGAAGCCGATCAGCCCGGCCAGCGTGAGCAGCACGAACAGCAGCACCGCCGGGATCGGGTTGCGGATGGAATAGGCGGAGAAGTTCATCGCGGCGCCTCGCCTTGCCCGCTACGAGCAGCGCGCCGTCTCATCGGGATACGCCCGAGACCTTGACCAGGTCGCCGTCGTTCAGGAAGCCCGCGCCCGCGACCACCACCTTCGCCTCGGGGCGAAGGCCGGCGGTGATCTCGACGCGGTCGGCGCTGCGCCGGCCGATCTCCACCCGGCGGCGCTGCACGCGGTCGCCCGCGCCCAGCTCGAACACATGACTGAAGCCGTCACGCACCACCACCGCAGCCTGCGGGACGGTGAGCGCGGCGGTGGCGCCGAACTCGAACTCGCCGCGGGCGAACATGCCGGCGCGCGCCGAGCTGCCGGCCGGCAGGTCGACATACACCAGCGCGTTGCGGGTCTGCGGGTCGACCGTGGGGGCGATCACGCGGACGGTGCCCCGAAGCCGGGCGCCGCTGGCGACGGTCACGCTGACCGGCTGGCCGATGCGGATGCGCGGCAGCTCGGCGGCGGTGACCTCACCGCGCCATTCCAGGCGACCGCGTCGCACCAGCCGGAAGAGCTCCTGCCCGGGCGCGGCCACCGCGCCGAGGGTGGCGCTGCGCGCCGAGATCAGCCCGTCATCGGGCGCGAGCACCCGGGTCTGCGACAGACGCAGCCGCTGCAGGGCCACCTGGGCCTGCGCGGCC
>NZ_CEXFHW010000048.1:0-21196 GCF_982640115.1 Quisquiliibacterium sp.
GGGCAGGGCATCGGCGCGGTCAAGTCCGTGGGCTCGGCCGGCGATCTGGTGGCCCGGCTCAAGCGCGAGTACGACGCGGCCAAGGCCGAACTCGCGGCCAAGGCGATCTGAGGGCTGGGGGCGCGGTTCACGCGCCCCGTCGTTTTCGCTCGCCCTCGCCTCTCCGCGCCTCTCCGCGCCTCGCCTCGCCGTGTGGCGCGCCGGCCTCCCGGTGAGGGTGAGGTGTGCGGGATGCCGCTCTTGCTGGCCAGCGGCGTGAGCAGCCATGCAGCCGCGAGCGCAGTCACCGGCTCCGCCCATGGGCACGGCCGATCACCGCATGCCGAGATCGGTGCTCGACGACGGGGTGGGGGCCGGGCCCTGGGCCGGGCATCGGCCTCGCCGAGGAGCGCAGGCGGCCGGGGTTGCCGCGCGGGAGCGCGGTCAGCCCGCGTTTGTCCGAGGAGCGAAGCGACGAGTTCGCGGGCTGCCCCGGTCGGCGAGCACCGCAGGGCACCCGGCAAGGCCGGGCGAGGCCGCCAACCCGGCCCAGGGCCCGGCCCCCACCCCGTCGTACGCTCCGCCTGGCGACCGAAACCCGTCCGCCCCGTCTGGAGCGGCGCAGCCGCCGGGCCTCAGCCCAGGATGTCCGCCAGGGCCTCGTCGAGCATGCGCCCCTGTGCCGGGGTGCCGACCGTGATGCGCAGGAAGTCGGCGATGCGGCTGGCGCTGAAGTGGCGCACCAGCACCTTGCGCTCGCGCAGCGCGCGCTGCAGGGCGGCGCCGGCATGGTCGGGGTGGCGCGCGAACACGAAGTTGGCGCCCGAGGGCAGCACCTGGAAGCCGCGCGCGCGCAGGCGCTCGCTCATGGCCTCGCGCTCGGCGATGACCGCTGCGCAGGATTGCGCGAACCACGCGGTGTCTTCCACCGAGGCGGTGGCCGCGGCGATCGCGATGCGGTCCAGCGGATAGGAGTTGAAGCTGTCCTTCACACGCTCCAGCGCCTCGATCAGGCCGGCCTGACCCATGGCATAGCCCACCCGCAGGCCGGCCAGCGCACGCGACTTGGAGAAGGTGCGCACCACCAGCAGCTGCGGAAAGCGTGCGATCAGGCTCACCGCCGACTCGCCGCCGAAGTCGATGTAGGCCTCATCCACCAGCACCACCGAATCCGGGTTGGCCTGCAGCAGCCGCTCGATCTCCGACAGCGGCAGCAGCCGGCCGGTGGGCGCGTTGGGATTGGCGATGACGATGCCGCCGTTGGGCCGGCGGAAGTCGTCGATGCGCACGGCGAAGTCGGCGTCGAGCGGCACCCGCTCATGCGCGATGCGGTACAGGCCGCAATACACCGGATAGAAGCTGTAGGTGATGTCCGGGAAGAGCACTGGCCGGCCGTGCCCGAACAGGCCGAGGAAGGCATGGGCCAGCACTTCATCGGAGCCGTTGCCGACGAAGATCTGGTCGGGCGCCAGGCCGTGCAGTCCGGCCAGGGCACGCTTGAGCGCGAGGGCCTGCGGATCGGGATACAGGCGCAGCGACTCGCCGGTCTCGCGGCGGATGGCCTCGAGCACCCGCGGCGACGGGCCGAGCGGGTGCTCATTGGTGTTGAGCTTGATCAGCCCTTCGATCTGCGGCTGCTCGCCGGGGACATAGGGGCTGAGCTCGTGAACCACCGGGCTCCAGAAGCGCTGGTGATCGGGTCGGGTCAAGGCGAGGGTCTCCGGGGCTCAGGCGATGCCGGCGGCATGCGCCTGCTGATCGGCGTGATACGAGGAGCGCACCAGCGCGCCCACCGCCGCGTGGCTGAAGCCCATGGCCTGGGCCTGCGTCTCGAACATCCGGAAGGTGTCGGGATGCACATAGCGGCGCACCGGCAGATGGGCGGTGGAGGGCGCGAGGTACTGGCCGATGGTGATCATGTCGATCTCGTGCGCGCGCATGTCGCGCATGGTGGCCAGGATCTCGTCGTCGGTCTCGCCCAGCCCCACCATCAGGCCGCTCTTGGTGGGCACGCCCGGCACGCGGCGGCGGAACTCCTGCAGCAGCTTCAGCGAGTGCGCGTAGTCGGAGCCCGGGCGGGCTTCCTTGTAGAGGCGCGGCACGGTCTCGAGGTTGTGGTTCATGACATCCGGCGGCGCGGCCTCGAGGATGGCCAGCGCGCGCTCGAGGCGGCCGCGGAAGTCGGGCACCAGCACCTCGATGCGGGTCTCGGGCGACTGTCGGCGCACCTCGCGGATGCAGTCGACGAAGTGCTGGGCGCCACCATCGCGCAGGTCATCGCGGTCGACGCTGGTGATCACCACATACGACAGACGCAGCTCGGCGATGGTGCGGGCGAGATTCACCGGCTCGCTGGCGTCCAGCGGGTCGGGTCGGCCGTGGCCGACATCGCAGAAGGGGCAGCGCCGCGTGCACTTGTCGCCCATGATCATGAAGGTGGCTGTGCCCTTGCCGAAGCACTCCCCGATGTTCGGGCAGCTGGCCTCCTCGCACACGGTGTGCAGGTGGTTGCGGCGCAGGATGTCCTTGATCTCCTGGTAGCGACCACTGGAGGAGCCGGCCTTCACCCGGATCCAGGCCGGCTTGGGCAGTACCTCGGTGCTGGCCACCACCTTGATGGGGATGCGCGAGGTCTTGGCCGAGGCCTTCTGCTTGGCGCTCGGGTTGTAGGGGGGCGGAGAGGCGTCGCTCATGGGGTTCCTGCCGGCGCCACCGGCGCCCAGACAGGATTCTAGACCGGGCGCGCGGCCGGGCAGGCTTCGCCCAGGCTGGCCAGCAGCTGATCGGCAAACTGCGCGGCAATCGTCCCGGGCTGCAGCGGCACGCCGCCGGCCCGCGACAGATCGGTGACCGCCAGCCCCGGATAGCCGCAGGGGTTGATGCGGCCGAAGGGGGACAGATCCATGGCCACATTGAGCGCGATGCCGTGGAAGGTACAGCCGCGCGCCACCTTCAGACCTACCGAGGCGAACTTCGCGCCGGCCTCGCGGGCGGCGTCGTCAGCCACATAGACCCCGGGTGCGCCGGGGTGACGCACCGCGCGCACGCCGGCCTGCGCGGCCTGGGCGATCACCGCCGATTCAAGCCGGCAGACCAGGTCGCGCACCCCCAGGGCGGTGCTGCGCAGGTCGAGCATCAGGTAGGCCACCACCTGGCCGGGGCCGTGGTAGGTGACCTGGCCGCCGCGCTCGGTGGCCACCACCGGGATATCGCCGGGATCACGCACATGCTCGGCCTTGCCGGCGAGGCCCTGCGTGAACACCGGTTCGTGCTCGACCAGCCAGAGCTCGTCGGGGGTGTCGGGGCCGCGGCCGGCGGTGAACGCGCGCATCGCGGCCAGGGTGGGCAGGTAGGCCCGGCGGGCCCAGGGGCGAACGATCATCCGGGGCGGCTCAGGGGCAGCGGTTCCGTCGGAGCGGTTCACGGGCAGCCCTGGACGGGAAGCGGTTCAACCGAAGGGCTGCACGCCGATCAGCCAGGCATGCAGCATGAGCGCGAACACCAGCCAGCCGGCGATGCCGACCACCACCGCGATCGCGTCGCGGCTGATCGGCCCGGCGGCGCGCACCACGCCCTCTCGACGGTCGCGGCCGCGCGCGGCGCGGAAGTCGAGCACCGCCCAGGCGAGGAAGCTGCCGAAGAGCAGCAGATCGGCCAGCCGGCCGTTGGCCAGCAGGTGGGCCAGCGCCCAGGTCTTCACGCTGAGCACCATCGGGTGGCCGAGCCGCGCCTTGATGCGGGTGCCGGGCACATACACCGCCGCCATCAGGATGAAGGAGACCAGCATCAGCAGCGAGGCGAGATGGCGGGTGAACACCGGCGGCTGCCACAGGTCGACCGGCGTGGCCCGCGCCATGCCGTAGCCGATCACGGTGAGCGCGAGGCCGGCCAGCGAGACCAGGGAGTAGAGCCCCTTCCAGCGGCCTTCGCCCCAGGCGGCCAGGCGCGCCGCGCGCCAGTCGTCGGCAAAGACACGAACCGAATGGGCGCCCAGGAACAGCACGAGGCCGGCGATCAGCACGAACAGGTTGAGCAGCATGGGTCAGGGGCTCCGGGAAGTCAGCGCGCGGCCTGCGCGTCGGTGAGGCGATAGAGCAGGCCCATGGGGTCGGTGGGCAGCACGCTCAGCGTGCCCTCGAGCACCAGGGCGTCGAAGCCGACCTTGACCCCGGGCGGGCGGGTGCGGATCTCGATGATGCCTTCCGGGCCGGCCGGCAGGCAGAACCCGCAGGTGGTGGGCACGGCCGACAGCAGGAAGTGGGTCTGACGCTCGCCGGGCTGCAGCGGCATCATGAAGCCCTGCACCTTGACCCGTGTGCCCGAGAGGCTGGCCACCGGCGGCGGAAACACCGCCACGGTGCGCCTGCCTTCCTGCTTCATGGTCACCGTGCCGAGCAGCCGCCAGGGCACCACGCCGGGAAGGTCCTGCAGCGGCGGGAAGGCGCTCTGGGGCGAGTGGAAGCCCTGGCCCTGGCCTGCGCCGGCCGGGGGCGGGTTGCTGTCAGTGGCGGTGCTCTGGCCAAGCGCAGGCATGGCGGTACCGGCGCTCAAGGCCAGGGCGAGCAGCACTGCCCGTGTCCGGCGTTGGCCGGGTCGGGGCCACCCGGCGTGGTGCGTCTCAGTGCGCATGTTTCATCCCGCAGTGCTTGCCAATGCCCAGGCCCTTGCAGGCGGCCTGCAGCTGGTTCTGGCAGGTCTCATGGCCCTGGTTGCGTTCCAGGCAGCGCGCGGCGGCCTCGTGGGCGGCCGCCATGGCCCGATGCCGCTCGATGTCGCGGCGGATCTGCTCGGGGGTGTGGCGTTCCTGGGCGACGGCGCCTGCGCCGAGCGCGAGCAGGGCCAGGGCCGCGAGGCCTGAGCGCAGTGGGGTGGATCGGATCAATCGGGTCTCCGGGGCGACGGGTTCGATGACGGGACGGACGGCGCGGTTCATCCGGCCAGAAGATGGTCGACCGGCACCCGGTAGGCTTTCAGGGCCGGCGCCAGCGCCGCCAGCCAGACCGTGGCCATCGCGGCGACCACCGCCCAGCCTTCGAGCGGCGTGAACCACAGCCCGCTGAGCGGCAGCCCGCCATCAGCGGCCATCAGCCGTCCGAGCAGGGCGACCGCGCCGTGGCCGAGCACCAGCCCGAGCAGCAGCGCCACGCAGCCCAGACCGGTGGCCTGCAGCAGTATCACCTGCACCAGCCGCCCGCGGGAAGCGCCGGCCAGCCGCAGGACGGCGAGGTCGGCGAGGCGGTCCTGCACGGCGGCGTAGAGCGAGGCGAACACCGACAGCCCGGCCAGCACCAGCAGCACCGCCCCGAAGGCGCCGATCAGCTGCGAGCCGACGCCGAGCAGCCGTGACAGGCGGGCCATCTCGATCGCCGGCACCGCGGCCTGGGCGTCGGCGCGGGCGTTCACCCAGCGCGGCAGGCTGATCGCCGCGAGCGGGGTGCGGTAGGCGACCTGCAACAGGGTGATCTCGCGGGCCGCTTCGAGTTCGCGGCGGTCGTCGTCGTCGAGGGCCACCGCCTTCTCGTGCACCTGCCAGACCGTGGCGATGTCGGTCAGGATGAGCCGGTCGATCACCCCGCCGGTGGGTGCGAGCACGCCCACCACGGTCAGCGGGTGCGCGTCGTGGCCGCCGCCGCCGTCGCCCAGGCCGTGCTGGCCGACCAGGCTGGCGCCGAGGGCGAGGCCGGTGTCCTGCGCCACCGAGGCGCCGAGCACCGCCTGCATCGGCCCCTCCCAGAGCCGTCCCGCGGCGAGCGACGCACCGTGCTGCTCGATCAGGCCGTGGCGGGTGCCGACGATGCGGTGACCGCGGAAGCTGTCGCCCAGCGACAGCGGGATGACGCGCGCGACCGTGGGCAGCGCGGCCATCTCGGCCTCCAGCCCGGCGGGGATGTTGCCCGGCGGGATGTCGAGGTGGAACACCCCGGCCAGGATCAGCTGCAGCGGGCTGCCCTTGGCGCCCACCACCAGATCCACGCCGCGCAGGTCGCGCTCGAAGCGGGCGCTGACCTGGTCGGCGCTGACCATCACGAACACCAGCGCCGCCAGCCCGAGCGCGAGCGCGGCGAGATTGAGCAGCGCCACCGCCGGGCGATGGGCGAGCAGACGCCAGGCGAGCAGGGTCCAGCTCATGGCGTGCCGGCCGCCTGCCCGAGGTCGAGCATTCGGCACTCGCCAGGGGCATCGCGCAGCATGGCGAGCGCGCGCGCGTCATGCGTGGACACCAGCAGGCTCGCGCCGGTGTCGCGCCAGGCGAGCAGAAGCTGACCGATCGCGAGCGCGGCGCTGTCGTCGTCCAGGCTGGCCGTGGGCTCGTCGGCGATCAGCAGCTGCGGCCGGTTCATCAGCGCCCGCGCGAGCGCCACCCGCTGCGCCTGACCGCCGCTGAGTTCGGCCGGCCGCGAGCCGGCCAGGGTGGTGAGCCCGAAGCGTGCGAGCAGCGCATCGGCGCGCTCGCGGCTGGCGGTGGCCGGCGCGCCCACGGCCAGACCAGCCAGCAGCAGGTTCTCGCGCACGCTCAGCGCCGGCAGCAGGTGCAGGCGCTGCGGCAGCAGGCCGAGGGTGCGGCCACGCCAGGCATCGCGCTGCGCCGGGGGCAGACCGGCCGGCTGGGTGCCGCAGACGCTGAGACTGCCCTCATCGGGCACGAGCAGCCCCGCCAGCAGCGCGATCAGGGTGGACTTGCCGCTGCCCGAGGCGCCGCGCAGGGCGAGCAGTCCGCCCTGCGGCAGGTCGAGATCGGGAAAGGCCAGCCGGACGCTGCGCGCCCCGCCGCGGCGGGTGATCGCGAGTTGCGACAGGCGGATCATGGTGCTGCCGGAACGGGCATCTCGCCCGCGACGGCTAGAGAACGATCCGGACCCACGGATGTCCGGCCAGCGCGCGGTACAGCCCCTCGAGCTGCGCACGCGAGTCGACCCGCAGCGGCAGCGTCAGGCTGAGATAGGTGCCCCGCGAGGAGGTGCGCAGCTCGATGCCGGCGGGGTCGAAGGCGGGGATGTGCTCGGTCACCAGCGCCGAGATCGCCTGCGCAAAGCCATCGACCCGCTGGCCCATCACCTTCAGCGGGAAGTCGGCCGGGAACTCGAGCAGCTGCTCGATCCGGTCGAAGGCCTGGCCGATGTCGGCCGGCGGGTTGGCAGGGGGGCCGTCCTGGCTCATCCGCCGGCCTGCTTGGCGGCCTGATAGGCCTGGTAGAGGGCGTGATAGACCGGGCCCGGGCGGCCGTTGCCCACCGGGCGGCCATCGAGCCGGGTGACCGCCACCACCTCCTTGGTGGCCGAACTGACCATCAGCTCATCGGCAGCCAGCACCTCCTCGCGCAGCACCGGCCGGGTCTGCATGGGAATGCCGCTGCGCGCGCAGAGCTCGTCGAGCAGGCCGGCGCGGATGCCCTCGAGGATGCGGTGATCGCGCGGCGGGCCGAACACCGTGCCGTCGCGCACCACCCAGACATTGGACGAGGAGCCCTCGGTGAGGAAGCCGTCGCGGAACATCAGGCACTCGGCGGCGCCGGCATCGACCGCAGCCTGCCGGGCCAGCACATTGCCCAGCAGCGACACCGACTTGATGTCGCAGTGCAGCCAGCGCTCGTCGGGCAGGCTGACCGCGGCGATGCCGCCTTCGCGCTGGGCGGCGGGCACCGGCACGAGCTCGCTCGCCATGCCGAAGACCGTGGGCGTGGCCTGGGCGGGGAAGGCATGGTCGCGGCGTGCCACCCCGCGGGTGACCTGCAGATAGACGAACTGGTCGGCCCAGGGATGCAGGCCGATCAGGCGATTGACGAGTGCCGTCCAGGCGGCGTCGTCATGGGGGTTGGCGATGCGGATTGCGGCGAGGCTGCGCTTGAGCCGGGCGAGGTGCTGCGGCCAGCGGAACAGGCGCCCGCCATAGCTGGGCACCACCTCGTAGATGCCGTCACCGAAGATGAAGCCGCGGTCGAGGACCGGCACGCGGGCCTCCTCGAGGGGCAGGAACTCGCCATTGAGGCAGACGGTCTGGCTGGTCATCATCGCTCCATCCAAAGTCGGATCGTATCCCAGGCCCGGCCGAGCAGGCCCGCCTGGCCGACGCTCTCGAGCGCCACCAGCGGGCGCTCGGCGAGCACCTGCTCGCCCTGCCTGACCCGCAGCGTGCCGATGCGCTGGCCGCGTTCGATCGGCGCGGTGAGCGGCTGCTCACGCTCGATCTCGGCGCGGACCGCACCCGCCTGGCCGCGCGGCACCGACACCAGCACATCGGCCTCGAAGCCGGCCTTGACCTCGGGTGCGGTGCCCTTCCAGACCCGGTAGCTGCCGGCGACCTGGCCGGCCGCGAAGATCCGTGCTGCCTCGGTGTTCTGGAAGCCCCAGTTCAGCAGCTTCTGGCTCTCCATGGCGCGCGCACTGTCGGAGGCCGCGCCCAGCACCACCGAGAGCAGGCGCCGGGGCACCCCGCTGCCGGCCTGCTCGCGGCGGGCCGAGGCGATCAGGCAGTAGCCTGCCGCCTCGGTGTGGCCGGTCTTGACGCCGTCGACGGTGGGGTCGATGAACAGCAGCCGGTTGCGGTTGGGCTGGCGGATGCCGTTGTAGGTGTAGTCCTTCTCGGCATAGAGCGCGTAGTGCGTGGGGTGCTCGGTGATGAGCCGGCTGGCGAGCAGGGCGAGATCGCGCGCCGTGGTGACATGGCCGGGCGCGGGCAGGCCGGTGGCGTTGGTGAAGCGGGTGTTGCCCAGGCCCAGGCGCTGCGCCTCGCGGTTCATCTGCTCCGCGAACGCCGCCTCGGTGCCGGCCACGGCCTCGGCGAGGATGATCGCGGCGTCATTGCCCGACTGGATGATCAGGCCACGCAGCAGCTCGTCCACGGTGGCGGGCCTGGCCCGGTCGACGAACATGCGCGAGCCGATCGCCCGCCAGGCCGCCTCGGACACGGGCGGGCGCTGGTCGGCGGTGAGCTTGCGCTCAGCCAGCGCGGCGAACACCAGCCGGGCTGTCATCAGCTTGGTGAGCGAGGCCGGTTCCACCTTCAGGTCGGGCTCGGCGCCGGCCAGGATCTGACCGGTGGTGACATCGATCAGCAGCCAGGACCGGGCGGCCAGCGTGGGCGCGCCTCCGGGCTGCGGCGACGGCTCGGGGGCAGGCGCCGCCTCACGTGCCGGCGCCTTGCCCGCCGGCTTGCGGGCGGCCTGCGCCGGCATCAGGGCAATCAGCCCGACCAGCACGAGTGCGACGGTCAGCAGGCCGCGGATCGGGAGTGACTTCATGGAATGTCTTCGTGCGACGACGGTACGGGTGGGGTGGGGTGATGCGTCAGGGCGGCGCCCCGGGGCGCCGGCCGCTCAGACGGCGTCTGGGTCGAAGGCCTGGCGGCTGAGCGCAATCAGCCGCTCGGCGCGCGCCTTGCCGAGCCGTGCACCCACCACATCGATGTTGGCCCGCACCACCAGACCGGCACGCTCGATCGCCGGGCACTGTGCCAGGGCTTCGTCGAGCGGCCGACCTGCGGCGCCGAGTTCGGCTTCGAAGAGGCCGGCGAGCATCGACTGCACGCGCGCCAGGCGCGCCCGCCGCCGGCCGGGATCGTCGGGCGGCTCGTTCGGTGGCGGCTGCTCGGCGACGCCGCTCAGGCTCACCAGCCCGAAGGACATCAGCTTGTCGATGACCGGGCCGATCTCGCCGCCGCGCACATAGGCGGCCAGGTCGACCAGACGGCGCCGGCCGTCGATGAGGATGAGCACCCGGCGCTCGGAGCCGGTGAGCCGGTTGCTGCGGCGGGCGATCTCGTCCTGCCCCTGCCGGCTCTTGGCGAACACCAGGCGCGGATCAGGAGATTGGCGATCGGCGGGATCGGGACCGGTCAAGGCGAATCCTCGGCGGAGAGCGGCTCGGCCCTCGCGCCCCAGGCCTGGAGCACGAGCCGCTTGAGCAACGGCAGCCGTCGGTGGAAGAAATGGTCGGTGCCGGGGATGACGGTGACCGGCAGGCCCTGCGGTCTGGCCCAGTCGAGCACGGCCGACAGCGGCACGACATCGTCGGTCTCGCCGTGGATGACCAGGGTGTCCTCGGGCACGGCGGCCATCTCGAAGCGCGACACCGCCGGGCCGACCAGCACCAGGCGGCCAGTGGGCTGGCCCTGGGCGACCAGCCGGGCCGCGACCCGTGTCTGCACGAAGCTGCCGAACGAGAAACCGGCCAGCGCGAGCGGAAGCGGCCCGCCATCCGCGCCAGGCGCCTCGGCCCGGGCATGGGCGAGCACGGCGAGCAGGTCGTCGGTTTCGCCGCGGCCCTCGTCGTGCACCCCGGCGGACTCACCCACGCCGCGGAAGTTGGGCCGCAGGCACCCGTAGCCCATGGCCAGGAAGGCCCGGGCCAGGGTCTGCACCACCTTGTTGTCGCGGGTGCCGCCGTAGAGCGGGTGCGGATGCGCGATCAGCGCGATGCCCCGCGGCGGACCGGCGGGCAGGTCGGAGGCGACATCGATCAGCCCTGCCGGGCCTGCAAGCCGCAGCAGGCGTGTGCCGGGATTCATTCCAGCCGCAGCCGCTCGACGGGCACGCCACCCACCAGGTGCGAGTCGACGATCTCGTCGATGTCCTGCTGGTCGACGAAGGTGTACCAGACACCTTCGGGGTAGACCACGGCGACCGGTCCGTGCTCGCAGCGGTCGAGGCAGCCGGCCTTGTTCACCCGGATCTTGCCGGGGCCCGACAGGCCCAGCGCCTTGACGCGCTGCTTGGCGTGGGCCTGCAGCGCCTCGGCCGGGTGGTCGGCACAGCAGGCGCGGCCGTCATCGCGGCGGTTCAGGCAGAAGAAGATGTGCTTGTCGTAGTGGCTCATGGTCTGTTCCGGATTATAGAGGGCCGGGGGCATTCGTTTGCGTCGGCCCCGGTGCCGGCGTCGGCCCCAGGGCCCGCAGCCGCCGCAGGCACCAGGCCGCCGTCACCCAGGGCCACAGCGCCGCCGCGCCGCGCAGCAGGCCCTCCAGGTTGCGCCAGCCGCTGCCGGCCCGGTCGGCCTGTGCGGTGGCGAAGTACGCATCCAGCGGGAACAGCGTGCTGCAGACGCTGCTCACCGCCAGCGCCGCCAGACTCATGCACAGACGGGCCTTGCGCGGCGCGCTGGCGGCCAGGGCGAGCAGGACCGCCCCGGCGAGCAGCCCGCCCTGGGCGCCGGCAGTCAGCCAGGCGAGCGGCCGGCCCGCCTCGGCCGCAAGCGCGGTCTTGAGCAGCAGCGCCGCGGTCATCAGTCCGGTGGTGATCGCGCTGCGCGGCGCCCGCGTGGGCAGGAGTTCGCGCACCAGCAGCCCGATCGTCACCAGCGACATCGCCACGCCCAGGGCTTCGGCGAATTCCGTGTGCGCGACGGTGAGCCGCCAGGCGAGCGGATCGGCGCTCCTGCCCAGGCCGGCGAGGCTGGCCAGCGATTCGAGCAGCGGCCGGAGATCGCCCTGGCCGAACAGCAGCCGCTGCCCGGGCCACTGGATCAGCAGCCATGCGCCGAGCAGCAGCAGGCCGGCGGCGCTGTCGGAGGGGCTGATTGCCCGGCGTGCGTCCAGCGCACGCTGACTCTCGGACACCAGCCGCTCGCCCAGCGGCGCGGCCAGTGCGCCGACCAGGGTGCCGGCGCTGTTGGCCAGCCAGTCGAGGCGGGAGGGCACCCGGCCTGGCAGCAGGGTCTGCAGCGCCTCCAGGCCCAGGGCGGCGGCGCTGCCGGCGATGAGTGCCAGGGGCACCGCGGCGCGGCGCAGCCCGCGCTGGCGCAGCAGCAGGGCCACCAGCAGCCCGGCGGGCAGGTAGATGATCAGGTTGAAGACCAGATCGGCGATCGTCCACCACCGGGGCCAGGGATCGAGCAGGAACCCCAGCAGCGGCGTGCCCGCGTCGCGCCAGCCGGTCATCGGAAACAGCGACCCCCAGGCCAGGGCGAGCGCATAGGCCGCGAGGGCCGTGGAGGGCAGCCTCGAGGCGGGGCTGTCGGGTGGGCTGGGCATCACGGGAAGGGTCGAGGGTACAGGATATGATTGTCCGGTGGACCCCTCCGCTGACAGCCCCCAGCCGCCCGGCGGCGTGCCCGCTCGGGCGCTGGCGATCGCGGCCGGGCTGCCGCCCTCGCGAGTCCAGGTGGTCGACTCCATCGGGTCGACCAACCTTGCGCTCATGCGGGCCGACTGGGGTCCTGCCCTCGATGGCCCGCGAGTGCTGCTTGCCCGGCAACAGACCGAAGGGCGCGGCCGTCGGGGCCGTGTCTGGCTGAGCGGCGGCGACGAATCGCTCACCCTGTCGGTCTGCCTGGAGCTGCCGCTGCCCGAGGGCGGCGCGCAGCTCACCGGCCTGTCGGTGCGGGCCGGGGTCGAAGTTGCCGAGTGCCTGGCCGGGCTCACCGGGGGGCTGGCCCTGAAGTGGCCGAACGACCTTCAGCGTCACGGCCGCAAGGTGGCGGGCCTGCTCTGCGAATCCCGCCTGCAGGCCGATCGGGTGCGGGTGGTGGCCGGGCTGGGCATCAACCTGCTGCCCGCGGGCCATCTGCTCGACCAGATCGGGCAGCCGGCGGGCGCCCTGTTCGACACGCCGGCCGACCTGCCCGATCGGTGGCGGCTCGCCGGCCTGATCGCGGCGGCGCTGCTGCGTGGCGTGGGCGGAGACCACAAGCAGGCGCCGCTGCCTGATCGCTGGGCGGCCTTCGACGCGCTGGCGGGCGCCCCGGTGGTGGTGCTGGCCGAGGGCGCGCCTGCCCTGGCGGGCATTGCCGATGGCATCGAGCCCGACGGTGCGCTGCGCCTGCGGATGGGCGACACCGTGCAGCGCATCAGCGTGGGCGAGGTCTCCCTGCGCCGACAGCCCGACGCTGCCGCGGCCGCGCCGCCATGATCCGCATCCTGCTGGTCGTGCTGGTGCTGGGCAATCTCGCCGCCTTCGGGCTGGCGAGCGGTCTGGTCGAAACCTGGTGGCCGGCCGGACGCGAGCCGGGCCGGGTGGCTGCCCAGGTGGCGCCCGAGCGCCTGGTGGTGCTGCCCGCCGGGTCGACCCGCGCGCCGGCGGGCGCTGGCGCCGCGGGTGGCGCCGTGGGCGGAGGCGCAATGCCGGGTGTGGCCGATGCGGCGGGTGCGCCGGGGTCGGACAGCCCGGCCGCGCCGTCGGCGGGTGCGGGCGCCGCCGTCCCCGCCCCCGCCCCCGTCCCCGCCAGCCCCACGGCCAGCCCCGCGAGCGCCGCCGCCGTGGGCGCGGCGCTCAGCGTGAAGGCGCTGTGTCTGGAGGCGGGGCCGCTCGACGAGGCCCGTGCCGAGCGGGTGCGGCAGTGGGCCCGGGGGTTGCGGCCCGGCCTGCAGGCGAGCCTGGAGCGTCGCCCGGAAACTCCTTCGTACATGGTCTATCTGCCGTCGGCCAGTGCCGCCGACGCGCAGCGCCGGCTGGCCCAGCTGCGCCAGGCCGGCGTGGCCGACCTCTACGCCATTCCCGACGGCAGCCTGCGCAACGCCATCTCGCTGGGCATCTTCAGCGCCCAGGAAGGCGCCCGCACCCGGCTCGACGAGATCACCGCCCGTGGGTTCAGTGGCGCGCGCATCGGCCCCGGACCCACCCGCCCGGAGCGCACCATGGCCCGACTCACCCGAGCGGCGCCTGCCACCGAAGCGGCATGGACCGAGGCCCGTGCCCGCCTGCAGGATCTCGCCGGCATCGATCCGGTAGCCTGCGCCACGCCCTGACCCCCTGTCGCCGGAGACCGCCATGTCCCGATTGCCTGCCGTCCGCCGCGCCCTTCGTCCTGGCATGGCGCTTGCACGCGTCCGGGTCGCGATCCCCGGGCGGGTCTGTGCCACGGCCCACCCACGCGCGGTCGTCTGGCTGCTGCTTGCGCTGGTCCTGCCTCTGGTCGGCCCGAGTCCGGCGGCGTCCCAGACCCCGGCCCAGACCCCGGCGCAGACCCCGGCCCCGGCTCCGCCGCAGACCCCGGCCCCAGCCCCGGCCCGCGTTCCTGACCGGGTCTGGTCGACCCAGCCCTCCCCGGTGCCCGCCTACATCAGCGGTGGCAGCGGTGGGGCCGTGATCGTGGCGCCCGTGGTCGTGCCGCCCGGTGGCGTGCGTCCCGGGCCCATGCCTCGGCCGCCCCATGGCGCCGCCGGAATCACCGGAACCGGAAGCGCCGGCGCTGGTGCGGGCACCGACCGACCTGCCGGCGTGATCCGGCCGGGGCGTGCGCCGTGAGCACCGCGGTCTTCACCTACGGCTCGCTCACCTTCGCCCCGGTCTGGCAGGCCGTGGTCCGCGGCGCCTTCCGCTCGGTTCCGGCGCGGGTCCGGGGCCATCGTCGCCATGCCCTGCGCGACGCCACCTACCCGGCGATGGTTGCTGCCGATGGCAACGAAGTGCTCGGTCGCCTCTGGCTGGCGGTGGCCGACGACGATCTCGTGCGGCTCGACCGCTTCGAGGGTGCCGAGTACCGGCGCGCAACGGTGCTCGCCGAGCCCCTGGACGGCAGCCCGGCGGTGTCGGCGCAGGCCTATCTCTGGGTCGACCCGACGCGGCTGCTGCCGCAGGACTGGGACATGGCCGCCTTCGAGCGTGACCACCTGCGCGATTTCGCACGGGTGCACGGCGCCTTCGGCGAGCGCGACTGACCGCCGGGCACCCAGACCGCCCCCGGCGGGCGCGGCTGGCTCAGCCCGCCTGCCGGATCCGGGCGAGCATGGCGGTGGTGGAGCGCTCGTGCTCGAAGGCGATGGCGTGCACCGTGCCGCCCCAGGCCGTCACCTGCGCCGCGCCGACGATGCGCTCGAGCGCCCAGTCGCCGCCCTTCACCAGCACATCGGGCTGTACCCTGAGGATGGTCTCCAGCGGCGTGTCTTCCTCGAACATCGTCACCAGATCGATGCAGCCCAGCGCGGCCAGCACCGCCATGCGGTCCTCGCAGCGGTTGATCGGCCGGTCATCGCCCTTGCCGAGCCGGCGCACCGAGGCGTCGCTGTTCACCGCCAGCACCAGGCTCGCGCCCAGCGCCCGCGCCCGGGCGAGGTAGGTGACATGGCCGCGATGGAGCAGGTCGAACACCCCGTTGGTGAACACCAGCGGCCGGGGCAGCGCGCGGGCCGCCTCGGCCAGCCCGGCGGGGCTGACGATCTTGCGTTCGAACTCGGGTGGGGTGAGGGTCATGGGCTGATCTGGCGGTGGACCGACCGTGCAAGCTGCAGCAGCGGGTCCCGGGGCAGGCTCCCCGAGAGCGCGTAACCGAAGCCGCGGTCGATCCAGTAGAAGGTGCTCAGGCCGCGCTCGGCAGCGAGCCGGAACGCGGTGTCCTGCACGCTGGGGTCGCGGCGCACGAAGAGCGTGAGCCGTTCGCCCGTGCTCGACTCGAACATGAATTGCGCCGCCACCGTGCCGCCGGGGTCGGGCAGCAGCCGACCACCGACCAGGGCGAAGCCCTCGGCGCTCAGGTCGGGCACCCGCAGCGGGCTGCCCAGGCGCTTGGACAGCCAGGCCACGAGATGGGCCTGCTCGGCGGCTGCCACCTCCACCGGATGCCGGACCTCGGGCGCGAATGCGGCATGCGCCACCGCTGCCGCCCTGCCCAGGCTGGCCGCGCCGGCTGCGGCATCACCCGGCGGCATGAAGCCGCCCCGGCCGAACCAGCCGACGGCGACGCCCGCGCCGAGCGCGAGCAGGACCATGGCGGCGATCGGCCAGATCCGCGACCGGCCGCCAGCGGCTTCGGGCAGCGCCGGCCCGGCGGCCGGCGGATCAGCGGCCGCGTGATCGGCCGGCATCAGGCGTCCGGCCAGCACCGCTGCCCGCAGCCGCTCCGGGATCGGTTCGCCGGCGGCCTCGGCCAGCGCCTGCGCCAGCAGCGCGTTCTGCCGCCGGCAGTGGGCGGCGTGACGGGCCAGCACCGGATCGACGCGCAGCTGCGCCTCGAGCTCGGTGGCCTGGGCCTCGTCCAGGCGTCGGTCGATCCAGGCCTGAAGGCGGATGTCATCCTGAACGGGGCAGCTCACGCGACGGGCTCCGGACGGGTCACTTGACGCGGGTGAGGTGACCGGCGCGCGGTGCTGCGTCGGCGAGCTCGGCCCGCAGCCGCTGCCGGGCACGCGACAGCCGTGACATCACGGTGCCGATCGGCAGGCCGAGCGCCAGCGCGGTCTCGTCGTAGGAGAACTGCTCGACGGCCACCAGCAGCAGCACCTCGCGGTGCTCCGGGCTGAGCCGCTCGAGCGCGCGCTGCAGGTCGATCACACCCAGGCGGTCATCGGCCGGTGCCGGTGTGGCCGCGAGTTCGTCTCGGGTGGCCGACTGCTCGTCATCGAGGCTGTGCAGCATGGGCGCGCCGCGCAGCAGGTCGATCCGGCGGTTGTGCAGGATGGCGAAGAGCCAGGCCCGAAGGTCGGACCCGGGCTGCCACTGCTGGTGACGCGCCCAGGCCCGCTCGATGGTGTCCTGCACCAGGTCGTCAGCACTGTGCGTGTCGGGGCAGAGCAGTCGCGCGTAACGACGCAGCCTCGGCAGCAGCCCGAGCAGGGCCTGCGCGAAGTGCGCGTCAGGCGGACTGGGCGACATGCCCGTTGCGCGGCGGTCGCCTTGCGCGCTCAGGCGGCCGGGCTGACGCGGGCGTTGAGCTCGCGCCGGTAGCGATTGAGGTCCTGCACGGTGCTGAAGCTGCGCTCGAACAGCAGCGACAGGTTGTGCAGGATGCGGTCCATGACCCGGCCTTCCCAGGTGGTGTCGAAGCGGATCTGCTCGTCGAGCCAGCGCTCGAGCCAGGCCGGCTCGGGCAGGCGGCTCTGCACGGTGTCGTTGGGGAACAGGGCCTTGTTCACATGCAGATTGGTGGGATGCAGGGCCTTGGCGGTGCGCTTGGCGCTGGCCATCAGCACCCCGATGCGGGCGAAGGCGGCGCGCGCGTTGTCGCCGAACTGGCCGATCGCCCGCTTCATGTACTGGAGATAGGCGCCGCCGTGGCGGGCCTCGTCGCGCGAGATGATGTCGTAGATGTGCTTGATCACCGGCTCGGTGTGCCAGTCGGCGGCGCAGCGGTACCAGTGGTTGAGCCGGATCTCGCCGCAGAAGTGCAGCATCAGGGTCTCGAGTGCCGGCGCCGGGTCGAACTCGAAGCGCACGGCGTGCAGTTCCTGCTCGGTGGGCAGCAGATCGGGCCGGAAGCGGCGCAGGTACTCCATGAGGACCAGGGCGTGCTTCTGCTCCTCGTAGAACCACACCGACATGAAGGCGGAGAAGTCGCTGTCGTGGCGGTTGTCGCGCAGGAACATCTCGGTGGCCGGCAGCGCCGCCCACTCGGTGATGGCGTTCATCTTGATGGTCTGCGCCTGCTCCTCGGAGAGCAGCGCGGGGTCGAAGCGCTCCCAGGGGATGTCGGTGTCGAAGTTCCACCGAACGCGCTCGAAAGACTTGAAAAGTTCTGGGTAAAGCATGCCGCGGTCCCGGGAGTGAGCCCCGGATTCTAGCGCCGGGCCGCGGCGCCGGGTGACCCATCGGCACCTCGTGGGACTGATTTCGTCTCGGCCGTGCGACGCCGGCCGATGTCAGACCGGCCCAATCCCGCTCAGCCGGCCGAGCCCTGGCGGCGCAGCCAGCGAAAGAGCGCCCCGATCACCGGCAGCCGGGCATAGAGCTCCTCGGCGGTGTCCCAGTAGTCGCGGTGCCAGCGGATCCGGCCGGCCTCGTCGAGCCGCAGATGACTCGCGCCGCGGATGCGCATCGGCGCGCCGCCCGCCCGACGGAACTCGAAGTCCCAGGTCAGAAAGGCCTCGCGTGCATCACCCACGCAGTCGTGCACCACGAAGCGCGGCTCGCTCACCTGCACGAACATGTGCGAGAAGATGCGGCCGATGGCCTGCGTGCCGGTCACCTCGTTGAACGGATCCTTGAACCAGGCATCGGCGGCGTAGATCTCGTCGATGCGCGCCGCGTGTCCGGGTGTGATCCCCTCGAAGAAGTCGATCACCGCGCGCAGGGCGGCGGGCTGGTGCGCGTGTTTCATGGCGCGGCGGTCTGGGCGCTGGCCGCGGGCCGGGCGCCGGTGATGCGCCCGACCAGCGAAAAGTAGAGACGGTGCGGCAACAGCGAGAGCAGCTTGAGCACCAGCGTGAAACGCCGTGGAAAGTGGATCTCGAAGCGGCCCTGCTCGAAGCCTTCGACCATGCGACGGGCTGCCGCCTCCACCGGCATGAGGGCCGGCATCTCGAAGTCGTTGAGGTCGGTGAGCGGGGTCTCGACGAAGCCCGGGTTGATCAGGTGCACGCCCACGCCGAGCGGATGCAGGTCGAGGTAGAGCGACTGCGCGAGGTTGTTCAGCGCCGCCTTGCTCGGGCCGTAGACCAGCGCGCGCGGCAGGCCGCCGTAGCCGGCCACGCTCGAGACGATGCCGATTGCGCCGGCGCGCTGGCTGATCAGCATCGGCAGCACGCAGGCCAGGCCGTTGAGCAGCCCGTCGACATTGACCTGCATGATCCGCCTGGCCGCAACGAGGTCGAAGTCGAAGGCCCGCATCGACTGGTAGGTGCCCGCCACCCAGACCACCAGGTCGATGCCGTGCCACTGCTCGATCACGGACTGGTGCGCGGCACGCACCGCCGCGGCATCAAGCACATCGACGGGCGCGACGAGCGCCCGGCCTTCGCCGAGCGCGGCGCCGGCGAGTTCACGCAGGGGCTCTTCGCGGCGGGCCGACAGCGCCACCCGCGCGCCGCGGGCGAGCAGCTCACGGGCCAGCGCGGCGCCGATGCCGCTGGAGGCGCCGACGATCCAGACCCGATGGTCCTGCCAGCGGGTGATGCGGGGATTCAGGGGGCTGAGCATGGCGGCCTCAGCGACGCGTCATCGACAAGGTGACCTCGCCCAGGCGCACCCCGAACTTGCTCATGGTCGCCCGGTTGAGCAGCACGCGGTCGTCGACCAGGAACATCCAGTCGTCGAAGTCGACATGCCAGGTGCGGCCCGAGACCGGCAGGGCCATGGTGTAGCGCCAGTTCAGCGCATTGCCGCGGGCGGTGCCGGTGGCTTCGCCCACCACATCGGCGGCGGTGCCGGTGTAGCTGCCGGCCTGCCGGCGCAGCAGGGTCCAGACCCGCCGCTGGCGCTCGCCGTCGGACCACACGAAGGCCTCGTCCAGCGTGCCGGTGTCGCCACGCCAGCCCGCCTGGATGACGACGGTGAATCGGCGCAGCACCTTGCCGCTGCGGTCCTGGACCATGCCCCAGCCGTCGATCATGCCGTCGAAGTAACGGGTCAGATCGAGCGCCGGCTTCTGGTCGGCGTACTCGGCGGGATCGAGGCTGGCGCAGCCGGGCAGCGCTGCCGCCGCCGGCAGGGCGAGCCCGGCCAGCAGCGCGCGTCGACGGGTAAGGGAGGTGGCAGTCATGGCAGGGCAGTCGCTTCGGGGGTGGGGTCGCGCAGGGCGGCATCGGGCAGCGGCGCGATCAGCACGATCACGCCGGCCAGCAGCTTCAGTGCGCAGGGCAGCGCGGCGTAGGTCATCGACAGGGCCAGTCCGCCGCCCGGCTGACCGGGGTGGTAGCCCAGCAGCGAGAGCAGGGGCAGGGCCAGGCCAGCCGCGATGGCGAGGTTCAGCTTGGTGGCCAGATTCCACAGGCCGAAGTAGGCGCCCTCGCGGCGGCCGCCATGGCCGGCGTCGTCGATCAGCGCGGCAAGCAGGGCGCTGGGCATCACCAGGTCGCTGCCCAGTGCCAGGCCGGTCATCGCGCAGACCAGGCCGAAGGCGATCAGGTCGCCGCGCCCCAGGCTGAGTGCCCACAGGAAGGCGAGCACCGAGAACGACATGCCCACCAGCCACGCGTTGCGCAGCCCCAGCCGGCGCGAGGCGGCGATCCACAGCGGCATGCCCAGGGCGCCGGCGAGGAAGTAGATGCCCAGCAGCACCGAGGTCTGGGTCTCGCTCGCGCCGAGCACGTCCTGGGTGAAGAAGAGCACCAGCGTGGCCGGGATGGCGGTGGCCACGCCGTTCACCATGAATGCGGCCAGCAGCCAGCGGAAGCCCGGGTTGCCGAGCACCGCCCGCCAGCCCTGCCAGAAGCGGCGCTCGCCCGCCGGCAGAGCCACGGTCGCCCGCGGTGCCGGCGCGGCCCGCATCAGCCAGGCCGCCAGCGCGGCCATGCTCAGGAAGGCCGCGATCAGCCAGGGGGCCATGGCCGGCGCCAGCAGCCCGGCGGCCGCGAGCACGCCGGCCAGCCCGAAGCCCTCGCGGACCGCGGTCACCCGCGCCCGCTGCGAGGCGGTCTCGGCCAGACCGGCCCCCCAGGCCTGGTAGGCGATCGAGACGGCCGAGTAGGCCACATAGGTGATGCCCGAGGTCAGGGCCAGCCACACGGCGGCGGCCGTGCCCTGGACCGGCGGCAGGAACATCGCGCCGAAGCCCAGCGCCAGCAGCGGCAGGGCGAGCTGGATCCAGCGCCGCTCGTCGCGTCGGCCGTGCGCCCGGTCGCTGTCGATGCGGGCGCCGATCAGCGGATCGACCAGCGCGTCGAGCAGGCGCATGCCGAACAGCACGGCCCCCACCAGGGCGATGTCCAGCCCGAGGCCGGCGCCGTAGAAGGCCGGCACCATCACGAACACCGGCAGCTCGACCAGCGCGAGTGGCGCGCGCAGCGCACCATAGGCGGCCAGGCGGCGCAGCGGCAGCGCGGCGGCAGGGCTCATCGGGGTGACGCGCCAGCACGCCCGGCGACAGCCGGATCGGCGAGCAGCGAGCGGCGCAGATCGGGTGCCACGGTGCGCGGATCGAGCCAGATCGCGAAGAAGGCCTCGACGAACTGGCGATCTTCCACCCGGCCGATGCGGGTGTCGTTGCGGTAGAAGACCGCCCGCCCCTCGGGCAGATGCACGCCGGTCAACCGGTCGCCGGCGATCACATCCGGGAACAGCCGGCGCATGGTCTCCAGCCAGCCGGCGCGCTGCGCCTCGGTGCCGAAGCCCATGCGCGCCATCTCCTTCAGGCTTGCCTGCGCGATGTCCTCGCCCATCAGCTTGCGGGCGTAGCGCAGCTCGAGCGCGAACGGGGTGCGTGTCCAGCGCTCGATGTCGACGCCGTCGGGCGTCACGAACAGGCGGGCGTCATAGATCTGCAGGCCGAACCAGCGCAGCCGCCCCTCGCCGGCCACGCGCGGCTGGCGCAGCAGGTCGGTGATCGCGGCGGGCGCGGTGAGTCCGGATGTCGCCGCGCCGGCATTGGCTGGGCTGCCTGCGGCTTCGCTGCTGGCGCTGGCCGGAGCCGCCGCGAGT
>NZ_CEXFHW010000049.1:0-21190 GCF_982640115.1 Quisquiliibacterium sp.
CAAATCTCCCCCCTCCTCCTCACCGGCTCCAGCAACGTCAAATCCCCAGCAATCACCTGATACCCCTGCGGCGCGGGCGGCCGCGCTTCCACGCCGATCGCCTCCAGCACCCGCGGGTCCTGGTAATAACAGGTGACCGTCTCCAGCGCCAATTCCGCCAGAAACCCCGCATCCCGCGCCCGCAACGCCTGCGCCAGCGCTAACCGCTGCGCCTCATCAACCTCGACAAACCCCTGCCCATACGCTGCATGCGCAGCCGCCTCCAGATCCGCCAACCCCGCAACCACCGCCGGCAGCAACGCCCGCGCCTGCGCAAGCAACCGCCCCTGCACCCCCACCTGCGAAGCCCCCGGCAATCCGCGCTCAGGCAGCGGCGGCACGATCACATCAAGCAGCGCATCGAGCGCGGCGTGTTGCGCGTCATCGAGCAACACGCCGCCCTCAGCGGCAGCGCCGGTATCCGCAGCAGGCGAGACCTTAGAAAACCCGTCGTCACGCATGATCAGTCGTCGAAAAGGTTGGCCAGGCGCTGCTTCATCTGGTCGGCGATATACAGCGCAACCGCCTGGATGGTGGAGGTGGGATTCACGCCGCCCGAGGTGACGAATACGCTGCCGTCCACGATGAAAAGATTCTTCACATCATGGCTGCGGCCCCAGGGGTTGACCACCGAGCGCTCGGGGTCGGTGCCCATGCGGGCCGTGCCGAGCAGGTGCCAGCCCGCGTAACGGATGGGGCCTTCGGTGTAGATGTCGGTGCCGCCGGCTGCCTGCATCACCTCGGTGCCGCGGGCGAACGCATGCTGCAGCATCCGCCGGCTGTTCTCGCTCATCGTGTACCTGATGCGCGGCGCCGGAATGCCGCTGCTGTCGGTCACCTCCGGGTCGAGCGTGACGGTGTTGTGTTCCTCGGGCAGGTCCTCGATGCAGATGCCGATGTTGACCACCTGCCCGTAGCGCCGCGCGAAGGCCTCGTGGTGCCCCGGCCCCCACGGAATCTGGCCGCGCGCAAGGCCCTGGCGGGCAAGGTTCACCGGCCCCGCGCCGCGCGTGATCTGCAGGTTGTAGCCGCGCACGAAACCGCGCGAGAGGTCGGTCTCGTAGAACTCCTTGCTCAGGATGCAGCAGCCCGAGGGCCCGTAGCGCGAGGCCAGCGGCTCGTCGAACACGCCCTGCACCAGCCCCCACGGGTGAAGCATGAGGTTGCGGCCCACCAGCCCCGAGCGGTTGGCCAGACCATTCGGAAAGCGCGCCGACGTGGAATTGAGCAGCAGGCGCGGCGTGCCGATGCCGTTGCAGGCCAGCACCACCACATGCGCGCGCACCCGGTGCTCGCGGCCCTCGGGGTCGAGGTAGACCACGCCGGTGGCCATGTCGTTCTCATCGACCAGCACCTCGCGCACCCGCGCCCGGGTGCGCAGCTCCACCCCCGCACGGCGCGCCACCGGCCAGTAGGTGACATCGGCGCTGCTCTTGGCGCCACGCGCGCAGCCCGAGTGGCAGGGCCCCAGGTTGCCGCAGGCCTCGCGCCCCTCGTAGGGCACGGTGGCAATCGCGCTGTCCGACGGCCACCAGTGCCAGCCCAGCCGGTTGAAGCCGCGCGCCATCGCCTCGCCCATGCGGCCCAGCGGCACCGGCGGCATGGGCGGGCGCCGCAGCGGCGAGCCGGTGTCGCCGGCCAGCCCGGCCACGCCGATCATGCGGTCGTTGAGCTCGAACCAGGGCTCGAGCGTGGCGTAGTCGATCGGCCAGTCGTCGGCCACGCCATCGAGGCTGCGCACGCGAAAGTCTGACGGATGAAAGCGCGGCCAGTGCGCCGAGTAGAGCACCGTGCTGCCGCCCACGCCGTTGAAGTTCACGATCGAGATCGGCGACTCGTGCTCGACGATCGGATAGTCGGTCTCGCGGCGGCGGATGTTCGGGCTGGTGGAGTAGGCGCCGTGGGCCTCGGCCTCCCAGGACATGCGCGTGGTCGGGTAGTCGGCCGGGTTCATCCAGTCGCCCTGCTCCAGGCACACGATGCGCATGCCGGTCTCGGCCAGGCTCCAGGCCACCGCCGCGCCCGAGGCGCCCGAACCCACGATCAGCACATCGATGATGTCTTCGGCCACGGCAGCTCCTGAGGGATTGGGTGGCGCGGCTCAGCCGCCGCCGATGCGCGGGATCAGCACCACCTCGGCATCTGCCGCAAGCGGCTCGCCGAGCGCGTCGTGATGGATCTCGCCGTCGATGGCCAGGGCCATGGCGGACTCGACATGCGAACCCAGGCCCGGCCAGCGGGCTTCGAGCGCGGCGATCAGGCCGCGCACCGTGGCCGCGGGCACCTCGAAACGGGACAGGCCGCCGGCGAGCTCGCGCACGCGCGAATCCACCGAACTCACCCAGGCCATGCGGACCAGCTCGGGTGACTCGGTGAGGCGGCACCCACGACCGTATCAGCCCGCCGCGCCCGGCTGATCGAGCGCCTGCAGCAGCACCGGTGGCGAGAGCGGCAGCTCGGTCAGGCGATGACCGACCAGGCGGCTGAGCGCGCAGGCCACCGCTGGCAGCGGCGGCACGATCGGGGCCTCGCCCACGCCCTTGGCGCCATAGGGATGGCGCTTGTTGGGGGCGGACTCGACCAGCACGGTGTCGATCATGGGCAGGTCGCTGGCCACCGGCATGCGGTAGTCGAGGAAGCCCGGGTTGAGCAGGCGGCCGGCATCGTCGTACAGATAGGCCTCGTTCAGCGCCCAGCCCACGCCCTGGGCCACGCCGCCCTGGATCTGGCCCTCGACATAGGAGGGGTGGATGGCGCGCCCCACATCCTGCGCGGCGGTGTAGCGCACCACGGTGGGCCGGCCGGTCTCGCGGTCGAGCGCGATGTCGCAGAGATGCACCGCGAAGCCCGGCCCGGCGCCCTGCGCGGTGAGCGAGGCATGGGCGGCGATGGGGCCGCCGGTGCGCGCGCTGCGCCCGGCGATCTCGGCCAGCGTGAGCGGTTTGACGGTCTTGGACGGGTCGGTGCACACCGCCTGCCCGCCCTGCCACTGCACCTGATCGAGCGGGCACTCCCAGATCAGACCGGCGCGGCGGCGCAGGTCGTCGACCACCTTGCCGGCGGCCTGCACCACCGCCATGCCAGTGGCGAAGGTGACGCGGCTGCCGCCGGTGGTGGCCGAGAAGCCGATGGCCGAGGTGTCGGCCACGATGGCGCGCACGCGGGCGATGGGCACGCCCAGGGTCTCGGCGGCCATCATGGCCATGGAGGCGCGCGAGCCGCCGATGTCGGGGTTGCCCGAGACCACGGTGACCCCGCCGGCCTCGTCCACATGGACTGCCGCCGAGGACTCACCGCCGATGTTGAACCAGAAGCCGCAGGCCACGCCGCGGGCCTGATCGGGGCCAAGCGGCGCCCGGTAGTGCGGGTGGTTGCGGATCGCCTCGAGGGTCTCGATGAACGCGATCTCGCGGAAGGTGGCGCCGTACACCGCCTTGGCGCCGGGGCGCACCGCATTGCGGATGCGCAGCTCGATCGGGTCGATGCCCAGGCGCAGCGAGAGCTCGTCAAGACAGCTCTCGACGGCGAGCGCGGCCATCGGCGCGCCCGGCGCGCGGTAGGCCGCCACCTTGGCGCGGTTGCTCACCACATCGAAGCCGGTGATGGCCACATGCTCGATGTCGTAGCAGGCGAGCGCGGCCATGCAGCCCGCGCCCACCGGCGAGCCGGGGAAGGCTCCGGCCTGGTACTTGAGCACCAGCTCGGCAGCGATCACCCGGCCGTCGGCACTGGCGCCCAGGCGGGCCTCGATCACGCAGCCCGAGGTGGGGCCGCTTGCCTCGAAGACCTCGGCGCGGGTCATCACCATGCGCACCGGCCGGCCGCACTGGCGCGACAGCGCGAGCGCCACCGGCTCGAGATACACCGTGGTCTTGCCGCCGAAGCCGCCGCCGATCTCGGCCGGCGTGACGCGGATGTCGCGCAGCTCGATGCCGAGCAGCCCCGCACACATCGCGCGCACCGCGAAGTGGCCCTGGGTGGAGACCCAGACCTGGCACTGACCGTCGGCGCCGGCGCTGGCCACGCAGGCATGCGGCTCGAGGTAGCCCTGGTGCACCGGCGCCGTGACATAGCGGCCGCTGACCACCACCTCGGCGCCGGCCATGGCGGCGGCAGCATCGCCGCGGCCAAGCATGATCTTCTCGGCGATGTTGGAGGGCGCGGTCGGGCGCGGCGTGACGCCCTTGGTGAACAGGTCATCGTGCAGCAGCGGCGCATCGGGCGCCATGGCGGCCTCGACATCGATGACATGCGGCAGCGGCTCGTAGCGCACCGCGATCAGCGCCAGCGCCGCCTCGGCGATCTCGGGGGAGGTGGCTGCCACCGCCGCCACGGCGTGACCGACATAGAGCGCCTTGCCGCGGGCCATGCAGTTCTCGGAGAGCGCGCGCAGCGTGGCCGCGCCCTCCCCGGCGTCGACCGCCTGGTTGCCGGGCTCGGGGAAGTCGGCCGCCGTGACCACCGCCTTCACGCCCGGCAGGGCGCGGGCCGCGCTGGTGTCGATGGACAGGATGCGGGCATGGGCGTGCGGGCTGCGCAGCACCCGGCCGGTGAGCATGCCGGGCAGGCGCAGGTCGGCGCCGAAGTTGGCGCGACCGGTGACCTTGTCGGCGCCATCGGGGCGGATCGGCCGCTGGCCGACCACCTGCAGCACGGGCGCGGAAACGGCGTCGTTCATGGGCGGGCCTCCTGGGCGCGAAGCTGGGCGGCGGCGTCGAGCACCGCGCGCACGATCTTGTCGTAGCCGGTGCAGCGGCAGAGATTGCCGGCCAGCCAGTAGCGGACTTCGGTCTCGGTGGGATCGGGATTGCGGTCGAGCAGGGCCTTGGCCGCCACCAGCAGGCCCGGCGTGCAGAAGCCGCACTGCAGGGCGGCGTGCTCGAGGAACTGCTGCTGCACCGGGTGCAGCCGGCCGCCCTCGGCGAGGCCCTCGATGGTGCCGATGCGGCGGCCCTGCGCCTCGGGGGCGAACACCAGGCAGGCGCAGGCGAGCCGGCCATCGAGCGTGATGGAGCAGGCGCCGCAGTCGCCGCTGCCGCAGCCTTCCTTGCTGCCGGTGAGACCGAGCTCGTCGCGCAGGGCGTCAAGCAGGCTCTGGCTGGCGCTGCCGAGAAACTCAACCGGCTCGCCGTTGACGATGCAGCTGATGCGTTGTTTGCTCATGCGCAGGCCCTTTCATAGGCGATGACGGCCGCCCGGCGTGCGAGCACGCCGGCCACGCGAATCCGGTAGGCGGCGGTGCCGCGCTTGTCGTCGATGGGGCGGCAGGCCGCGCTCGCGGCGGCGGCCAGGCGCGCCAGCGCCTCGTCTTCCAGGCGGGTGCCGATCAGCGCCTGCGCGGCGGCATCCACCCGCAGCGCAGTGGGCGCGACCGCGCCGAGCGCCACCCGGGCCTGGCTCACGCGGCGATCGGCATCGAGCGCGAGCCACACGCCCGCGCCGGCCACCGCGATGTCCATCTCGGTGCGGGGAATGAGGCGCAGGTAGGCATCGCCCGAGCGCGGGGCGCGCGCCGGCAGCGCGATGGCCACCAGCACCTCGCCCGGCGCCAGCGCATGACGCCCCGGGCCGAGCTGCAGGGCTTCAGCGGCCAGCTCGCGCTCGCCGGCAGGGCCCGCCACCCGCAGCACCGCGCCGGCGGCGATCAGGGCCGGCACGCTGTCGGCCGCGGGCGAGGCGTTGCACAGGTTGCCGCCAAGGCTGGCGCGGCCCTGCACCTGGGTGGAGCCGATCAGGCGCGCGGCCTCGACCACGCCCGGCCAGGCCGCGGCCAGGCCGGCGTGCTCGCCGATCTGCGCGCAGGGCGTGGCCGCCCCGATGACGAAACCGGCCGGCCCGGCCTGGATGCCGATCAGGCCCGGAATGCGCTTGAGATCGAGGATGCGCTGCGGCTGCAGTCGGCCCGAGCGCATCTGCACCATGAGGTCGGTGCCGCCGGCGAGCGGCCGGGTCTGGCCGGCCTGCCCGAGCAGAGCCAGGGCATCCTGGAGGCTGGCCGGCGCCTGGAAGTCGATGTCGGTCATGTCAGTAGCCCTCGGAGAGCAGCGGGAAGGCGCTGAGCACATGGGGCGGCACCACCGGCTGGGCCGGCACCACGCTGCCGGGGTGGAGCTGGTCGATGGACGACAGGCCCATCGAGGCGAGGTTGAGCTGCATCTCGATCTCGAGCAGCTCGAGCATGCGCACCACCGCGGGCGTGCCGCCGGCGGCCATGGCCAGCGCCTCGAGGCGGCCGATGCCCACCGCGCGAGCCCCCAGGGCCAGCGCCTTGATGATGTCGGTGCCGCGCATGATGCCGCCGTCGACGATCACCGGCACGCGTCCGGCCACGGCCTGCACCACCTCGGGCAGGGTCTCGAGCGTGGCCTGGCCGTGGTCGAGCTGGCGACCGCCGTGGTTGGACACATAGATGACATCGACGCCGTTGCGCACCGCGAGGTCGGCGTCTTCGGCGCAGGCGATGCCCTTGAGGATCAGCGGAATGTCGAAGCGGTCCTTGATGCGGCGGATCAGGTCCCAGGTCATCGAGGGCTGCATGGTGACCGACGGCCGGCGCGGCAGGCGGGTGCCGGGCTGGCGCGCGGCCATGGGCAGGTAACGCTTGAGCAGGTCGCGCTCGCGGCGGCTGTAGATCTGGGTGTCTGCCGTGAGGCAGAAGCCCTTGTAGCCCGCGGCCACGGTGCGCGCGATGATGTCCATCATCCAGGCCTCGTCGCCGTGCACATAGAGCTGATGGATCTTGGGCGCGTCGCACTGGCGGGCCAGGGTCTCGAAGTCGGGCTGGCATACCGAACTGAGGATCTGCATCACGCCGAACTCGCCCACGGCGCGCGCCACCGACAGCCCACCGCCGGCCTCGAAGACCTGCAGCGAGCCGATCGGGGCGAGCAGCACCGGGATGCGCAGGTCGACCCCGAGCAGGCTGCGCCGGGTATGCACCTGCGAGACATCGTGCATCACCCGCGCCCGCAGCGCCAGCCGGTCGAGGGCGAGCCGGTTGCGCTTCATGGTGGTCTCGGTCTCGGCTGCGCCGGTGAGGTAGTCCCACTCGCCGCGGCCCAGGGCGCTGCGCGCCAGCTGGACCATCTCCTGCAGGGTGGTGAAATCGGCTGCCATCGGGATCCCCCTGGTGCGTGGGTTGTCAAGGTATCCGATCGATTGTGCGCCCGCCATCGGCGGCCCGGCGATGCGCGCCGGTTCGGTCGCTGCGCTTTCGCGCACCGCGCCTGCCGCGCCAGGCAAAGCGGATCGAAAAAACGAAAGCGCACCGGCCAAGCGCGCACGCCTTGCCCGCGGGCCGGCCGCGGGCCTGGGCCATACTCGCCCGTGCCCGCCCGGCGCGCGCCGCGCCGCCCCACCCCCGGAGACCCCGCAATGCGCCCATGGCACTTCCAGTCCGCCAGCCAGCTCGCCGCCCAGATCCGCGATGGCCGGGTGGGTGCCCGCGAGCTGCTCGAGCACTTCCTCGCCCGCGTCGATCGGCACAACCCGGGCATCAACGCGGTGGTGGTCCAGGACCGCGAGGGCGCCCGCGCGCGCGCCGATGCCGCCGACCAGGCCCGCGCCCGCGGCGAGGCGCTCGGCCCGCTGCACGGCGTGCCGATGACCATCAAGGAAAGTTATGACTTCGCCGGCACCCCCACCACCTGGGGCATTCCGGCGCAGCGCGACAACATCGCCCGCACCGACGCGCTGGCCGTGCAGCGGCTGGCCGCCGCCGGCGCGAATGTGTTCGGCAAGACCAATGTCCCGATCCGCCTGGCCGACTTCCAGAGTTACAACGAGATCTACGGCACCACCGGCAATCCCTGGGCGCCCGATCGCACGCCCGGCGGCTCCTCGGGCGGCTCGGCCGCGGCACTGGCCGCGGGGCTCACCGGCCTGGAGATCGGCAGCGACATCGGCGGCTCGATCCGCAACCCGGCGCACTTCTGCGGGGTGTTCGGCCACAAGCCCACCTGGAACCTGCTGCCGATGCGCGGCCACGCCCTGGGCGGGGCGCGCACGCCGACCGACATCTCGGTGATCGGGCCGCTCGCGCGCAGCGCCGAGGACCTGGAGATCGCCCTTGGCCTGCTGGCCCGGCCCGACGAACTCGAGGCGCCGGGCCTGCAGGTGGCGCTCGGCGGGCTCGGCGAGTCGTTGCGCGGCCTGCGGGTGGCGCTGTGGACCAGCGACCCGATGTGCCCGTCATCGGCTGCGGTGGCCGAGCGGGTGACGGCCGTGGCCCGGGCGCTGGCCGCGCAGGGCGCGATCGTCGATGACGCCGCGCGTCCGGCCTTCAGCCCCGAGCACAGCCACACCGTGTTCTCGGCCCTGCTCGCCTCGGCGATGGCCGCGCGCCTGCCCGACGACGAGTTCGCCCGGCTGGTGGCGCGGGCCGAGTCGGCCGCGCCCGATGACCGCAGCCCGGCGGTGCAGCAGGCCCGCTGGCAGACGATGCGGGCCCGCGACTGGGCGCGCCTGAACGAGGAACGCACCCGCCTGCGCTGGGCCTGGCATGCGTTCTTCCAGCAGCATGATGTGCTGGTCACGCCGATCATGCCCACCACCGCCTTCGCGCACGATCAGCGCGCGCTCGGCGAGCGCCGCATCCGCGTCGATGGTGTCGACCATCCCTACTTCATGCAGACCTTCTGGGCCGGGCTGGCCGGCGTGTCCTACCTGCCGGGCACGGTCATCCCCGGCGGCGCGGGCCCCGATGGCCTGCCCATCGGCGTGCAGCTGATCGGCCCGGCCTATGGCGATCTGCGCACGGTGCAGCTCGCCCGCCGCCTGGAGCAGCTCGGCTTCGGCTTCACCCCGCCGCCCGGATTCGACTGACGCGGGGGCGCGTCCCGATTTCTTCCCCCTTACCGGCGGCCCCCGGGGCGCCAGGAGAATGGCATGCAGATCCAGCAAGGACAGATCGCGGTGATCACCGGCGCCGGCAGCGGCATCGGCCGCGCGCTGGCGCAGCAGCTCGCCGCGCAGGGCGTGCACCTGGGCCTGTGCGATCTCGACACCGCCGGCCTCGCCCAGACCCGCGAACAGTGCCTGGAGAAGGCGCCGGCCGGCACCCGGGTGAGCATCCACCGCGTGGATGTGGCGGTTGAAGACGAGATGCTCGACTTCCGCGACGCAGTGGCCCGGGTGCATGGCACCGACCACATCGCGCTGCTCTTCAACAACGCCGGCATCGGCGGCGGCGGCAGCTTCGTCGACGGCGATCGCGCCGAATGGGAGCGCACCTTCGGGGTGTGCTGGCAGGGCGTGTACAACGGCTGCCGCGCCTTCCTGCCCATGCTGATGGCCAGCCCCGCGGCCTTCCTGGTCAATGTCAGCAGCGTCAACGGCTTCTGGGCCAGCCTCGGCCCCGGCGTGCCGCACACCGCGTATTCGGCGGCCAAGTTCGCGGTCAAGGGCTTCACCGAGGCGCTGATCACCGACCTGCGCCTGAGCGCGCCGCAGGTGCGCTGCGCGGTGGTGATGCCCGGCCACATCGGCACCGGCATCTCGATCAACACCGGGCGGGTGCTGAGCGGCACCGAGCCCCTCACCCTGCCGGCCGAGCGGGTGGCCCAGGCCCGCGCGCGGCTGGTGCGCGCCGGCGCCCCCGTGGCCGCCCTGAGCGACGACCAGATCCGCCAGCTGCTGCATCAGCGCGCGCTGGAGTTCCGCGACAAGGCGCCCACCAGTGCCGACGAGGCCGCGCGGATCATCCTCGCCGGTGTGCGCGAAGACCGCTGGCGCATCCTGGTGGGCGAAGACGCCCATCGGCTCGACGCCATGGTGCGCGCCGAGCCCGAGCAGGCCTACGAGGACGCCTTCGCCGCCGCCTGGCGCAGCGCGGCCACCACCCCCCGCCAATCCGATGGAGACCGCGCATGAGCGATTCCCCCAGCCAGCCCGCCGGCCGCACCGGCGCCGAAGCCCTGGTGCAGACCTTCGTCGATGCCGGCGTGCGGGTCTGCTTCACCAACCCGGGCACCTCCGAGATGCACTTCGTGGCCGCGCTCGACACCAATCCGCAGATGCGCTGCGTGCTCGGTCTGTTCGAGGGCGTGGTCACCGGCGCGGCCGACGGCTACGGCCGCATGGCGGGCACCCCGGCGGCCACGCTGCTGCACCTGGGCCCGGGCCTGGGCAACGGCCTGGCCAACCTGCACAACGCGAAGAAGGCGCGCACCCCGGTGGTCAATGTGGTGGGCGACCACGCCACCTACCACCGCAAGTACGACGCGCCGCTCACCTCCGATGTCGAGGCCATCGCGCGGCCGGTCTCGGGCTGGGTGAAGGCCGCAGCCAGCGCCGATACCGTGGCCGCCGACGGCGCCGCAGCCATCCAGGCCGCGCTCGCCCCGCCCGGTCAGGTGGCCACGCTGATCCTGCCCGCCGACACGGCATGGGACACCACCACCGCGCCCATTCCGGCGCCGCTGCCGCGCCTGAGCCCTCCCCCGATCGATGGCGAGCGGGTGCTGTCGGCGGCCCGCGCGCTGGCCAGCGGCGAGCCCTGCGTGCTGCTGATCAACGGGGTGCTCACCGAAGCGCGCGTGCAGGCCGCGGCGCGCATCGCAGCGGCCACCGGCGCGCGGCTGGTCACCGATACCTTCGTGCCGCGGATGCGGCGCGGCGCCGGTCTTCCGGCCCCGCTGCGCCTGCCCTACTTCGGCGAACAGGCCGCCGAGATGCTGGCCGGCACCCGACACATCATCCTGCTCGGCACCCAGGCACCGGTGACCTTCTTCGCCTATCCCGGCAAGCCCTACTGGCTGACGCCGGAGGGCTGCACGCTGCATGAGGTGGCCGGCCGCGACGGCGATCTCGACGGCGCGCTCGATGCGCTCGGCCAGGCCGTGGGGGCCAGCGGCAAGGCGGCGCCGCTCGCCGCCGCCGACCGACCGGCACTGCCCAGCGGCAAGCTCGACGCCCGCGCGATCGGCGCGGCGGTGGGCCATCTGCTGCCCGAGAACGCGGTGGTGGTCGACGAGGGCGGCACCTCCGGCCACGGCACCGTGATGGGCACCCGCGGCGCGCCGGCCCATGACTGGCTGCAGCTCACCGGCGGCTCGATCGGCTATGCGCTGCCCACCGCCACCGGCGCGGCCATCGCCGCGCCCGGCCGGCGGGTGCTGTGCCTGCAGGGCGATGGCGGCGGCATGTACACCGTGCAGGCGCTCTGGACCCAGGCGCGCGAACGGCTGGACATCACGACGGTGATCTTCGCCAACCGCCGCTACGGCATCCTGCAGGTGGAGTTCGGGCGGGTGGGCGCGCATGCGCCCGGCCCGAAGGCGATGAGCATGCTCGAGCTCACCGACCCGACCATCGACTGGGTGGGCATGGCCCGCAGCATGGGCGTGACCGCCTGGCGGGCGGACAGCGCCGAGTCGTTCAACAAGGCGCTGGCCGCGTCCTTTGCGCAGCCAGGACCTTCGCTGATCGAGGCGCTGATCTGAGCCTGGCGCCAGGCCTCAGTGAATCTCCGAGGCCTTGCCCTGCGCGGCGCGCAGCTTGTCGATGTCGAAGCCGGGGCTGCGCGCGGCCTCGATGATCACCCGCTCGCGGCGGATGATCTGGTCGGCCGCGCCGCGCACCTTGGTGGCCACCTCGTGGGGGATGACCACCGCGCCGTGCTGATCGGCGTGGATCAGATCGCCATCGCGCACCCGCATGCCGGCCACATCGACCGGTCGAGAGAAGTCCACCACATGCACGAAGGCGTGCGAGGGGATGATGCGGTCGGCCAGCATCTGGAAACCCTCGGCGATGTCGGGAATGTCCCGCACGCCGCCATTGGTGATCAGGCCCAGGCAGCCGAAGCCCTTGTGGATGGAGCTGTTCACCTCGCCCCAGAACGAGCCGTAGCCGCGCTGCTCGTCGAGATCCTGCATGACGATCACGCTCGGCTTGGGGCCCTTGTCGATGTAGGTGTAGTAGGCGTCCGACAGCGCGCGCGCCTCGGGCGCGGCGAGGTCGCTGGGATGCGCGCTGCGGATGGTGGCGGTGCGGGCGATGCCGACCATGGGCTTGAGGTGCGGCCGGGTGCACACCAGCGGTGAGACGGTGTAGCCGTAGCCGCGGCGGCCCGGCACCAGCAGCTCGAGCGCGTTGCACACCGTGGGGGTGTCCATGGTCTGCAGTTCCGCAATCAGCGCGGGGGTGAGTTCGAACATCGTCGGGCTCCCTGGGGCGTGGGTGGAAAGCCGGGATGTTGGAAGGTCTTGGCCGTGGCGTCCAATGCCGGCCTTCCATTCCCGGCGCTATGCTGCAACGACACTCGGAGACCGACCATGGACCGCCTGATGAACCGCGACTGGCAGCAGCCCGTGCGCTACCCCGACCCGGCCGTGGAGGTGCTCGACCGGCGATTCAACCGCTGCCGGGTGGGCAGCGCCGCGCTGGAGCGGATCTGGACCGGCGGTCGCTGGGCCGAGGGCCCGGTGTGGTTCGGCGACCTGCGCAGCCTGATCTGGAGCGACATCCCCAATGACCGCATGCTGCGCTGGTGCGAGGCCACCGGCACCGTGTCGGTCTTCCGCCAGCCGGCCGGCTTCGCCAACGGCAACACCCGCGACCGGCAGGGCCGGCTGCTCACCTGCGAGCATGGCGGGCGCCGGGTGGTGCGCACCGAGATCGACGGCAGCCTCACGGTGCTGATCGAGCGCTTCGAGGGCCGGCGCCTGAACTCGCCCAACGATCTGGTCACCCATCCCGACGGCGCGATCTGGTTCACCGACCCCGCCTACGGCCTGCGCGGCTTTCACGAGGGCGCGCCGGCCGAGCAGGAACTGCCCACCCGCACCTACCGGCTCGACCCGGTCACCGGCGAGGCGAGCGTGGTCGACGAATCCCTGGTGATGCCCAACGGCATCGCGTTCTCGCCCGATCATCTCCGGCTCTATGTGGCCGACACCGGCGCCTCGCACCGGGCCGGCCACCCCCGACAGATCCTGGTCTTCGATGTGATCGACGGCATGCGCCTGGCCAACCGTCGGGTGTTCGCCGACCTGGGCACCTCTTCGCCCGACGGCTTCCGGGTGGACACCCAGGGCAATCTCTGGGCGGCGGTCGCCTGGGGCGATCCCGATCGGGACGGCGTGCATGTGTTCGCGCCCGACGGCACGAAGATCGGCGCGATCCATCTCCCCGAAGGCGCGGCCAATCTCTGCTTCGGCGGCGCGCATCGCGACCGCCTGTTCATCACCGCCTCGCAATCGGTGTACGCGATCGATGTCGGCGCGCAGGGGATGGCCTATGCCTGAGACCACGCCCGCGATCGCCACCGCCCGCGAGCCGGCCGGCGGCCTGCGCCGCGTCGGGCGCAGCCGCCTGTCGGTGGGCGCGCTCGGCTTCGGCGCCGCGCCGCTCGGCGACATCCGGCTTGGCGCCGGCACCTGTCTGGAGACCGTGGCCGCGGCCTGGGCCGGCGGGGTGCGCTTCTTCGACACCGCGCCCTGGTATGGCATCGGCCGCTCAGAACGGCGGCTGGGTCTGGCGCTGGCCGATTGCGCCGGCGGCGAGTCCTTCCAACTGAACACCAAGGTGGGCCGTCGTCTGGAGCCCGAACCGGTGGTGGACGAGGGCCTGCGCACCCTGGCACCGGGCGGCGGACCGCGCACCCCGCGCGACCCGGCCAGCGGCCATCGCGTGCACTTCGACTACAGCGAGGCGGGCATCCTGCAGCAGCACCGCGACTCGCTCACGCGGCTGGGCCTGCCCCGGGTGGACAGCCTCACCCTGCATGACATCGACCATGGCTACCACCACCCCGAGCAGATCGAGACCGCGCTCGGCGAACTCGCCCGCGATCGCGGCGGCGGGGCGCGCGCGCTCGAGTCGCTGCGCAGCGCCGGCCTGATCGACGCGATCGGCGCGGGCTGCAATCGCGAGATGCGCAACCTCGACAGCTGGGCGGGCGGCCGCCACGAGGACCTGATCGAGCGGATTGCCGACACCATCGACCTCGACTTCCTGGTGATCGCCGGCCCCTACACCCTGCTCGACACCCTGGCCCTGCGCCGCGTGCTGCCGCTGTGCACAGCCCGCGGGATCGGCGTGATCATCGCCTCGCCCTTCGCGGGCGGCTGGCTGGTGGCGCCCGAGCGGGTGGGCTACATGTACGGCCAGACGCCGCCCGAGGTCCTGGAGCGCACCGGGCGCCTGCGTGCGCTGGCCGCGCGCTTCGGGGTGCCGATCGCGGCCGCGGCCCTGCAGTTTCCGCTCGCCCACCCGGCGGTGGCCGCGGTGATCCCCGGCGCGCGCTCGGCAGCCGAGGCGCGCGCTGCTGCGGATCTGCTGGCCACGCCGGTGCCGGCGGCGTTCTGGTCCGCGATCAAGTCGGAGGGACTGCTCGACGAGGCTGCGCCCACACCGGCCTGATGCCGGCGCGCGGATCGCGGAACCCCGCCACCGCGGGCCCGCGTCCGGCCGCCATGGCAGGCTTTATGATCCCCGCACCGTCCGGCGGGAACCCGTCCCCCGGCATCCCTGTCCCGACAGAGGCCGCCATCCGGCGGCCGACCAGGAGAATCGATGAGCGCTTCCGCGACCCCGCAATCACCCGCCGGCTCTTCAGAGGCCGGTGCCGGCAACCCGCCCCGGGGGCCGCTGCACGGCATCCGCATCCTCGATCTCTCCCGGGTGCTGGCCGCGCCCTGGTGCGTGCAGAACCTGGGCGATCTCGGCGCCGATGTGGTCAAGGTCGAGCGCCCGGGCCCGGGCGATGAATCGCGCCACTGGGGCCCGCCCTGGCTCAACGGCCCCGATGGCCAGCCCACCAAGGAGTCGGCCTACTTCCTGTCGGCCAACCGCAACAAGCGCTCGGTGGCCATCGACCTCGCCTCGGCCGACGGCCAGGCCCTGGTGCGCAAGCTCGCCGAGACCGCCGACATCTGCATCGAGAACTTCAAGGTGGGCGACCTCGCCCGCTACGGGCTCGACTACGCCTCGCTCTCGAAGATCAACCCGCGGCTGATCTACTGCTCGGTCACCGGCTTCGGCCAGACCGGGCCCTGGGCCACCCGCCCCGGCTACGACTACCTGTTCCAGGGCATGGGCGGGCTGATGTCGGTCACCGGCGAGCGCGATGACCGCCCCGGTGGCGGCCCGCAGCGCTTCGGCCTGCCGATCGTCGACCTGTTCACCGGCATGTACGCCACCATCTCGATCCTGGCCGCGCTGCAGCACCGCAATGTCACCGGCGAGGGCCAGTACATCGACATCTCGCTGTTCAGCACCGTGATCGCGATGAGCTCGGGTCACCTGTCCAACTACATGATCGGCGGCAAGATCCCCGGGCGCACCGGCAACGACTCGCCCAACATCACCCCCTACGGCGTGTACCCCGCCTCCGACGGCCAGTTCATCGTGGCCAGCGCCAACGCCGGCCAGTTCAGCGCGCTGTGCAAGGCCCTGGGCCACCCGGAGTGGATCGACGACCCGCGCTTCAAGGACAACGGCGCGCGCATGGCCCACCAGGGCGAGCTGCACGCCATGTTCTCCGAGATCCTGAGTCAGCAGACCCGCGCCCACTGGGAGGAGATCTTCACCAAGGCCGGCGTGCCCTGTGGCCCGATCAACAACTACCAGCAGGCCATGGCCCATCCGCAGGCCCAGCACCTCCATGTGAAGATCGAGCTGCCGCATGCCACCGGCGTGAACGCGCCGGGCGTGGCCAACCCGATGAAGTTCTCGAAGTCGCCGGTGAGCTATCGCCGCCCGCCGCCGATGATCGGCCAGCACACCCTCGAGGTGCTGCGGGAATCCGGCGTGGCCGAGGACGAGATCCAGCGCCTGCTGCAAGCCGGCACCATCGGCGCGCGCTGATCCGCGCGCCACACGCAACCGGAGACCGCGCATGACGACCGACCTCTTCGACCTGACCGGCAAGGTGGCGCTGGTCACCGGCGGCAGCCGCGGCCTGGGCCGCGCCATGGCGCTGGGTTTTGCCGCCCACGGTGCCGACCTGATCATCGCCTCGCGCAAGCTCGATGCCTGCGAAGCGGTGGCCAACGAGATCCGCGCCATGGGCCGGCGCGCGGTGGCGGTGGCGGCCAATGTCAGCCGCTGGGATGACTGCGACCTGCTCATCCACCATGCCTACCAGGCCTTCGGCAAGGTCGATGTGCTGGTCAACAATGCCGGCCTGTCGCCGCTCTACGGCAAGCTCTCCGAGGTGGGCGAGGCGCTCTTCGACAAGGTGATCGGCCTGAACCTCAAGGGGCCCTTCCGCCTGAGCGCGGTCATCGGCGAGCGCATGGCCGAGGGTGACGGCGGCAGCATCATCAACATCTCGTCCACCGCGGCGGCCAACCCGGCGCCGCACGCCGAGCCCTACGGCGCGGCCAAGGCCGGCCTGAACAACCTCACCCGGTCGTTTGCCTTCGCCTTCGGCCCGAAGGTGCGGGTCAACAGCATCATGTGCGGGCCCTTCCTCACCGACATCAGCAAGGCCTGGGACATGGAGGCCTTCGCCCGGCGTGCCGCAACCTCGATCGCGCTCAAGCGCGGCGGCCAGGCCGAAGAGGTGGTGGGCGCCGCGCTCTACTTCGCGAGCAACGCCTCCTCGTTCACCACCGGCGCGGTGCTGCGGGTGGACGGCGGCACCGGCGGCGGCGGGGTCTGAGCCCGCCCGCGTCCCATCTCACGCGCACGCTGCCGGGGTCGGGTCGCACCCGGGCACCGGCCAGCGCACAACCATCCCAGGAGACAGACCATGGCCCGATTGAGCAAGCTCTCGCGATCCGTCGCGGGCAAGGTGGTGATCGTCACCGGCGCGGCCAGCGGCATGGGCCGCGCCACCGCCCATCTCTTCGCCGACGAGGGCGCGAAGGTGGCGGCCGTGGACATCACCCCGATCGGCCCGGTGGTCGATGAGATCACCGGCGCCGGCGGCACGGTGCGCGGCTGGCAGCTCGACGTGCGCAACCGCGCCGAGATCGACCGGGTGGTGGGCGAGATCGCCGCGCACTTCGGCGGCATCGACATCCTGGTCAACAACGCCGGCATCTCGCGCCACGGCCCGGTCGACTCCGAGGACTTCGAGGAGCGCTGGGCGCAGCACCTCGATGTGCTGCTCACCGGGCAGGTGCGCATGATCCGCGCCGCGCTGCCGTGGCTGCGCAAGTCCGACACACCGCGCATCGTGAACATCGCCTCCACCGAGGCGCTGGGCGCCACCCGCTTCATCAGCCCCTACACCGCCGCCAAGACCGGCGTGGTGGGCCTCACCCGCTCCCTGGCGGTGGAGTTCGGCCCTGAGGGCATCACCGTCAACTGCATCTGCCCAGGCCCCATCCACACCGGCATGACCGCGCGCATCCCCGACGAGCAGAAGGCCGAGTACGCGCGCCGGCGCACCGCCCTGCGCCGTTACGCGGAACCCGAAGAGGTGGCGCACATGACGCTGTCGCTGTGCATGCCTGCGGCCGGCTTCGTCACCGGCGCCACGCTGCCGGTGGACGGCGGACTCACCATCCGCAACGCCTGAGCGCCAGCGGCGCCCTGGCGCCGCCCGCAAACGGCCAGCGGGGCTTGCGCCCGCCAGGCCGCCCTGCGCCGGCGCTACTGCCGGGTGCGGGTGGGGATCTGGTTGAAGGGCAGGCCGCGGTCGGCCCGCATGTCGGCCGGCAGGCCCAGCACCCGCTCGGCGATGATGTTGCGCAGGATCTCGTCGGTGCCGCCCTCGATGCGGGTGGCCGGCGAGCGCAGCAGCATGGCCTGGAAGCGACCGGCGGCCTCGACCATGGCCGGGTCGGTCATGATGCCGGCCTGCCCCTGGAGATCGAGCGCGAACATCGCGATCTCCTGCAGGGTCTGCCCGGCCACCAGCTTGCCGATCGAGTTCTCGGGCCCCGGGGTCTCACCGCGCGACAACGCCGAGATGCTGCGGTAGGCGGTGTAGCGCAGGCCGCTGGTGCGCACCGCCCAGGTGGCGAGCCTGGAGCGCACCGCGGGGTCATCGATGGCCAGCCCGTTGCCGGTGTCGAACTCGCAGCAGAAATCGAGCAGTTCGGGAAAGCCGGTGGGCATGCCCGCGCCGATGGACAGCCGCTCGTTCATGAGCGTGGTGAGCGACACCTTCCAGCCCTGGCCGGGGGTGCCCAGGCGCTGGTCATCGGGGATGCGCAGGTCGGTGAAGAAGACCTCGTTGAAGCCCGACTGGCCATTGACCTGCTTGATGGGCCGCACCTCGATGCCGGGGCTCTTCATGTCGATGAAGAACATGGTCAGGCCATCATGCTTGGCCACGCCCGGGTCGGTGCGGGTGAGCAGGATGGCATGGTCGGAATAGTGCGCGCCGCTGGTCCAGATCTTCTGGCCATTGACCACCCAGTGGTCGCCCTGCTTCTCGGCGCGCGTGCGCAGGCCGGCCAGGTCGGAGCCGGCCACCGGCTCGGAGAAGAGCTGGCACCACACCGACTCGCCCGAGGCGAGCGGCGGCAGATAGCGGCGCTTCTGGTCCTCGGTGGCGTAGGTCATCATGGTGGGCGCACACATGCCCTGGCCGATCAGGAAGGGCGAGGACAGCTTCGAGTAGACGCCCTCCTCCTGCTGCCAGATCACCCGTTCGATGGGTGTGGCGCCGCGCCCGCCGTACTCCCTGGGCCAGTGCAGGCAGGCCCAGCCGCCGTCGTACTTGCGCTTCTGCCAGGCCTTGCCGGCCTTGAGCACATCGCCGCTGCGCAGGGCGGGCTGGCCGAAGCCGGCCGCCTCGAGCTCGTCGCGCAGCTCGTGCGGGGCATTGGACTGGATCCAGGCGCGGGCCTGGGTGCGGAACTCGGCTTCCTGCGGGGTATCGGCGAAATTCATGGCGGTGCGGGTCCTGGCGGGTCGCGGTGTCGCGATGTCTTGGGGTGTGGATGCGGGCGTGGCTGGCGCGGACGGGTGCGGCGGCAGGTCAGGCGGCGCGGGCGGCGCGCAGGCGCTGCACCAGCCGGTCTTCCCAGACCGAGAGCGCGCCTAGCGAGACCGCCAGCAGGTTGGCGCGGCGATAGTAGAGGTGGCAGTCGAACTGCCAGGTGAAGCCCATGCCGCCATGCACCTGGATGTTGTTGCGGGCGCAGTGCTGGAAGGCCTGGGTGGCGCTCACCCGCGCGGTGGCCGCGGCCTGCGGCAGTTCATCGGTGTCATTGGAGAGCGCCCAGGCGGCGTAGTAGGCATTGGAGCGCGCCAGCGTGGCCGAGACATACATGTCGGCGAGCATGTGCTTGATGGCCTGCATCGAGCCGATCGGGCGGCCGAAGGCGAAGCGCTCGAGGGCGTAGTCGCGGGCCATCTCGAGCGCGCGATCGGCGCCACCGATCTGCTCGAAGGCCACCAGCACCGCGGCGCGATCGAGCACGCGATCGAGCAGCGCCCAGCCCTGGCCGGGCTCGCCCAGCGGCTCGGCCGGGGCATCGTGCAGATCGATGCGGGCATGGCTGCGGGTGGGGTCGATGGTGTTCACCGCGGTGCGCGTCACGCCCGGCCCGGTCAGATCGACCAGGTAGAGCGAGAGCGCGGCCGATCCGGGCGCGTCGATGGCTGCCACCACGGCGAAGTCGGCGATGTCGCCGTCGGCAACCGCGGCCTTGCTGCCGCTCAGGCTGACCCCGCCGCTGCCGCGCGTGGCCAGCGTGGCCACGGTGCCGGGGCCCACGCGACCGGGGCCTTCAGCGAGCGCCAGGGTGGCGATGCTGCGGCCGGCGGCCAGGCCGGGCAGGCGCGCGGTCTTCTGGGCCTCGGTGCCGGCCAGCAGCAGGCACTCGGCGGCCAGCGCAATGCTCGAACCCCAGGGCACCGGCGCCACCGCGCGGCCGAGCTCCTCGGCGATCACACAGGCTTCGAGATAGCCCGCGCCCAGCCCGCCATACGCCTCGGGAATGGAGGCGCCGAGATAGCCGAGCTCGCCCAGCGCCGCCCACAGCGCGGCGTCGTGCGACTGCGGCCCGTCGAGCACGGCGCGCACCGCATGGCGGTCGCAGCGATCGGCCAGGAAGCGGCGCACCTGCTCCTTGAGCTGCTTCTGGTCGGCGGAGAAATCGAATTCCATGACGCGGCCTTTCGGAAAGAGGCTTCGATGGTAGTGCAGCCGCAGCGGCGCCGGCCCTGCGCGCGCGATGGCGCGGGTCCGAAAGCCCGGTCAGGCGCGAGTGCGCTGACCGGCGCGTACGCCTGATTCCGATCGGTCGGCCACGCTTTTGCGAGGGCAGTGCGCGCTGACCATAATCGGCCGCAGCCGGGCGCGGCCCGGCATCCCGCGGCCGGCGGCTTGCCGGCCCCACTCCCCGGGGCGCTGCGCCCCGCCAACCGACAGGTCCGACATGACCCAGAGACTGTGTGAAGGCCGCGTGGTGATCGTCACCGGCGCGGGCCGCGGCATCGGCCGCCAGTACGCCCTGATGCTGGCCGCCCATGGCGCCCGCGTGATCGTCAACGACCTCGGCGGGGCGCGCGACGGCACGCCCGACAAGGCCGAGGAGCAGCCCGCCGAGGCGGTGGTGCGCGAGATACGCACTGCCGGCGGCGAGGCGGTGGCCAACCTGGAGAGCTGCTCCGACTGGAAGGCCGCCGGCCGGCTGGTGGAGCAGGCGGTGGATACCTTCGGGCGGCTGGATGCGCTGGTGAACAACGCCGGCATCCTGCGCGACCGGATGCTCACCAACATGACCGAGGCCGAGTGGGATGCGGTCATCAACGTGCACCTCAAGGGCACCTTCGCGCCCACCCACCACGCCGCCAACCACTGGAAGAACCGGCACAAGGCCGGCGAAACCGACCTGGCTGCCCGCATCATCAACACCACCTCTGTGTCGGGCGTTTACGGCAACATCGGCCAGAGCAACTATGGCGCGGCCAAGGCCGGCATCGCGGCCATGACCATCATCGCGGCACGCGAACTGCAGCGCTACGGCATCACCGTGAACGCCATCTCGCCGCATGCCTACACCCGCATGACCGCCGACCTGGGCAACCCCAGCCCCGAGGACATCGAGCGGCGCGACCCGCGCTGGATCGCGCCGGTGGTGGTCTGGCTGGCAAGCCGGCACAGCAGCGCGGTCACCGCCCGGGTGATCGAGGCCGGTGGCGGACACCTCGGCATCACGCAGGGCTGGCATCCCGGGCCGAGCGCGCCGCAGGTGGCGGACCCGGCGCAGGCGGGTGCGATCCTCACCGATCTGGTGGC
>NZ_CEXFHW010000050.1:0-21156 GCF_982640115.1 Quisquiliibacterium sp.
CGCGCCCCGAGCCCGCGCGCCGGGCAAGGGGACACCGAGCCCATGTCCGCCATCCGCCTCATCGTCGGCCTGGGCAACATCGGCCCCGAGTACGAAGATACCCGCCACAACGCCGGGTTCTGGTGGGTGGATGAGCTCGCCCGCCGCCACGGTGGGCGCTTCTCCCGTGAGGCCAAGTTCCACGGCGAGACTGCGCGGGTGAGTCTGAGCGGCGCCGCGGTCTGGCTGCTCAAGCCGGGCACCTTCATGAACCGTTCCGGTCGCGCCGTCGCGGCGCTGGCCGGCTTCTACCGCATCGCGCCCGAAGAGATCCTGGTGGTGCACGACGAGCTCGATCTGCCTCCCGGCCAGAGCAAGCTCAAGCTCGGCGGCGGCCATGCCGGCCACAACGGCCTGCGCGACATCGCGGCCGCGCTCGGCACGCCTGGCTTCTGGCGACTGCGCCTGGGCATCGGCCATCCCCGCACCCTGAATCTGCAGCAGGAGGTGGCCGACTTCGTGCTCCATCCGCCGCGCCGCGACGAACGCTCGGTGATCGAGGCCGAGCTCGACCGATCGCTCGGCATCGCCACCGACTGCGCGGCCGGCCGCACCGAGGCGGCAATGCACAGCCTGCACACCCGGCCCCGGCCGGCCGCGGGCTGAGGCCCGGCGTGGCTGCGCCCGCGCCGATCCGTCTGCTGGCGGGCCCGGCGGCCGCGCGCCACATCGCCGCCCAGGGGCTGAAGCCGGCCGACATCGCGGCGGTGGCTGGCGCCGCCGGTGGCCCCAAGGGGCTGGCCCTCCTGCCGCTTGACCGCTGGCTGTTCGGCCACTGGCTGGCCGACTGTCCGCGCGAGCGCTGGCTGGCGGGTGCCTCGATCGGAGCCTGGCGCATGGCCGCCGGCGCGCAGCGCAAGCCCCTGCCCGCGCTCGATTGCCTGGCCCAGGCCTACCTCGAAGGCCAGCGCTATCCGCGCAAGCCCTCCGCCGCCCTGGTCTCGCAGGTATGCCGGGACATGACCCGCGAGCTCATCGGCCATGACGCCGCCGCGTTTCTTGCCGGCGTCGCACCGGGCCGACGGCTGCAGGTGGTCACCGCGCGCGGGCTGGCGCCGGCATCCGCACCAGCGCGGATCGCCTTCGGGCGGGCGGCGCTCGCCAATGCGGTGTCGAGGGCGCATCTCGGCAGCCACCTGCAGCGGGTTGTGTTCTGCGCCGATGGGCGCACTGACGCCAGCGTCGGCGGCGCTTCGGGTCATGGCCATGGCCATGGGACCGGCAGCGGCAGCGGCTGTCCGGCCTTGCCAGACGATGCCTTCGACAGCCGCAGCGTGGCCCTGCGGGCCGACAACCTCGAGGACGCGCTGCTTGCCTCGGGCAGCATTCCGCTGGTGGCCGAGGCGGTGGCCGGCGTGGCCGGAGCACCGGCCGGGCGCTACTGGGATGGCGGTCTGATCGACTACCACCTGCACTGGCGCTGGCAGGCACTGCCGGGCATCGTGCTGATGCCGCACTTCCTGCCCGCGGTCACCGCCGGCTGGCTCGACAAGTTCCTGCCCTGGCGACGGCACGGCCTGGGCCGCGCCGGCCGCGGCTGGCTGGACAACCTGCTGCTGGTGACCCCTTCGCCGACGCTGCTCGCGCGTCTGCCCAACCGCAAGCTGCCCGACCGGCAGGACTTCTTTCGCTACGACACCGACCACGATGCCAGGCTGCGCGACTGGCGCCGCGCCATGGCGGAATGCGCGGCGATGGCCGAGGCCTTCGCCGCGTGGGTGGAGCGGCCGGAGCGCCTTGTGGTGGAGCCCCTGCCCGGCTGAGGCTGAGGCTGAGGCTGAGGCTGAGGCTGAGGGTGCGGGGGCGGGTGCGGGCGCCCCTCCCCGGCAGGCTCAGGCCAGACGGCCGTGGCAGGCCTTGTACTTGCGGCCGGAGCCACAGGGGCAAGGATCGTTGCGGCCGATCTTGGCGCCGAAGCGGCGCACGGGCTGCGGCACATCGCGGTCGTCGGCCACCGGCGCCTGCTGCAGGGCCAGGGCGATCGACTCGGGGTCGGCACCCTGGGCGGCGCTCGCGGCCTCGCTGAAATCGGCGTGGGTGGTGTTCACCCGCTCCAGGCTGCGGGCCTGCTCCTGCTCGATGCTCTGCTCGGCCTGCTGCGCTTCCTCGGGGCTCTGGATGCGCACCGTCATGAGCACCCGGGTGACATCGTTGCGGATGCGCTCCTGCATCAGGCTGAAGAGCTCGAAGGCCTCGCGCTTGTATTCCTGCTTGGGATTTTTCTGCGCGTAGCCGCGCAGGTGGATGCCCTGCCGCAGGTAGTCGAGTGCCGAGAGATGTTCACGCCAGTGCTGGTCGATGGTCTGCAACAGCATCGAGCGCTCGAAGCCGGCGAAGGTCTCGGCCCCCACGGCGTCGATCTTGCCCTGATAGAGCGCATCGGCCGCCTTGAGCACCGCGGCGAGCAGCTCCTCCTCGGAGGCCTCGGCGGCCATGCTCACCAGCGGCACCTCGAGCTGCCACTCGGCGTGCAGCTGCGCCTGCAGGCCGTCGAGATCCCACTGCTCCTCGATCGAGCCCTCGGGCACATGCTGGCGGAAGAGGTCGGTGAAGACACGGTGACGCAGCTCGGTGATGCGTTCGGCGAACTCGGTGCTGTCGAGCAGCGCATTGCGATCGGCATAGACCACCTTGCGCTGGTCGTTGGCCACATCGTCGTACTCGAGCAGCTGCTTGCGGATGTCGAAGTTGCGGGCCTCGACCTTGCGCTGCGCGCTCTCGATCGAGCGGGTGACCATGCCGGCCTCGATCGGCTCGCCCTCGGGGAGCTTGAGCCGGTCCATGATGGCCTTGAGACGATCGCCAGCGAAGATCTTGAGCAGCGGATCGTCCATCGACAGGTAGAAGCGCGACGAGCCCGGATCGCCCTGCCGGCCGGAGCGACCGCGCAGCTGGTTGTCGATGCGGCGCGACTCGTGGCGCTCGGTGCCGATGATGTGCAGCCCGCCGGCGGCGATGACCTGGTCGTGCAGCGACTGCCACTCGCCCCGCAGCTGCGTGGCGCGGGCCGCGCGTCCGGCCTCGTCGAGCGAGGAGTCGTTGATGAGGAAGTCGACCTGCTTGTCGACATTGCCGCCGAGCACGATGTCGGTGCCGCGGCCCGCCATGTTGGTGGCGATGGTGATCATCTTCGGGCGGCCGGCCTGGGCAACGATCTCGGCCTCGCGGGCATGCTGCTTGGCGTTGAGCACCTGGTGCGGCAGCTTCTCGCGGGTGAGCATGGCCGAGAGCAGCTCGGAGCTCTCGATGCTGGTGGTGCCCACCAGGACCGGCTGACCGCGCTGCTGGCAGTCGCGAATGTCGGCCAGGATGGCGCCGTACTTTTCCTGAGCGGTGCGAAAGACCTGATCCTGGCGATCCTGGCGGATCATGGCGCGGTGCGTGGGTACGACCACAGTCTCCAGACCGTAGATCTCCTGGAACTCGTAGGCCTCGGTGTCGGCCGTGCCGGTCATGCCGGCGAGCTTGCCGTACATGCGGAAGTAGTTCTGGAAGGTGATCGACGCCATGGTCTGGTTCTCGGCGTTGATCGTCACCCCTTCCTTGGCCTCGACCGCCTGGTGCAGGCCGTCGCTCCAGCGCCGGCCCGCCATGAGCCGGCCGGTGAACTCGTCGACGATGATCACCTCACCGTCCTGCACCACATACTGCTGGTCCTTCAGGAACAGGGTGTGGGCGCGCAGCGCGGCCATCAGGTGATGCATCAGGCTGATGTTGGCGGCGTCGTAGAGGCTGGCGCCCTCGGCCAGGATGCCCTGCTGCACCAGGATGCGTTCGGCCTTCTCGTGGCCGGCCTCCGAGAGGTGCACCTGGTGGCTCTTGCGATCGACCCAGTAGTCGCCCGGCGGATCGGGCTCGTTGGCCTTGGGCTCGGCGGCCATCTCGTCGAGCAGCGGCGGCACCGCGTTCATCCGCAGGTACATCTCGGTGTGGTCTTCGGCCTGGCCCGAGATGATCAGCGGGGTGCGCGCCTCGTCGATCAGGATGGAGTCGACCTCGTCGACAATGGCGTACGACAGGCCGCGCTGCCGGCGGTCACCGGCGGAATACTCCATGTTGTCGCGCAGGTAGTCGAAGCCGAACTCGTTGTTGGTGCCGTAGGTGATGTCGGCCGCGTAGGCGAGCTTCTTGTCCTCGGTGGACTGCTGCGAGAGGATCACCCCCACGCTCATGCCCAGGAATCGATAGACCTTGCCCATCCACTCGGCATCGCGCGCGGCAAGATAGTCGTTCACGGTGACCACATGCACGCCCTTGCCGGCCAGCGCGTTCAGGTACACCGCCAGCGTGGCGGTGAGGGTCTTGCCCTCGCCGGTGCGCATCTCGGCGATGCGGCCGGTGTGCAGCACCATGCCGCCGATCAGCTGGACATCGAAGTGGCGCATGCCCAGCGAGCGGCGCGCTGCCTCGCGGCACACCGCGAAGGCCTCGGACAGCAGCGAATCCAGGGTGGCGCCGGCCGCCACGCGGGCCCGCAACTCGGCGGTGCGGCCGCGCAGGGCCTCATCGGACAGGGCCGAGATCGAAGGCTCGAGGGCATTGATCTCGGCCACGGCCTTGCGATACTGCTTCAGCACACGCTCGTTGCGGCTGCCGAAGATCTTGGTGAGCAAACCCTGGATCATTGCAGAAAGCCTCGTGCCGGCCTCACGGCCTGCCGGGTTAAGTTAACCTGTCATGGTAGCACGGGGGTAGCAGCCATCCGGCCGCGCCCGCGCCCCGTCCATCCTGACCCGACCATGCCTTCTGCCCTCAGTCGACAGGTCTATGCCTGCCTGACCGACAGCCCGGTGGCGCGCGAACTCGCCCAGCGCGCGGCCCGCACCATCGCCCTGCAGGGCGAGCTCGCCCGCCTCTCGCCAGTGCCCGGCCTGACCGTGCTCGGCCTGGACGGCGACGGCGTGCTGCGGGTGGCCACGCCCTCGGCGGCGGCGGCGGCCAAGCTGCGACAGTTCGAGCCACGGCTGGTGGCCGGGCTGGCGGCACGCGGCTGGGCCGTGACGCGGCTGCGCGCCCGCACGCAACCGGTGGGCGATCTGCCCCCCGTGCCCTCGGCGCCGCCGCGCGGGCCGATCCCGCCTGCGGCACTGGCAGGCCTGGCCGAACTCGCCGGCCAGGCGCCCGAGGGGCCGCTGAAAGCAGCGCTGGCCGCACTCCTGAGGCACGCGCGCTGAAGTTCCGGGCATCCGGGGGCCGCCCACGAAAGGGCCTTCGGCACGCACCCTCGCCGCACGGGCCTGCAAGGCCCCTCGGCCTGCGGCGCCGGTCAGGCGAGCCGCTCGAGAAGCAGCACCGCGAAGAACACCAGTGCCGCCGCAGCCGCGAACTTCAGCGTGCGCACGGCACGGCCCAGCCAGATGCGGTCGCCGCCGATCAGGTAGCCCGCGACGCAGATGGCCACCGCAGCAGCGGTGAAGATGACCAGCATACGCAGCGCGAGCATCGGCGACGCAGGTGACGCGTCGCCCTCAGGCGAGACGCCAGTCCCGGGCGAAAACCGCAGGCGCCTCGCGCGGCTGCGCGAAACGGGCGTACTCCCAGGCATCGGCCTGGGAGAGCAGGCTGCGCAGCAGCCGGTTGTTGAGCGCGTGGCCGGACTTGTGGGCGCGGTAGGCGGCCAGCATGGGATGGCCCACGCAGTAGAGATCGCCGATCGCATCGAGCACCTTGTGTCGCGCGAACTCGTCGTCGTAGCGCAACCCATCGCCGTTCAGGATGCGGTACTCGTCCATGACGATGGCGTTCTCGAAGCTGCCGCCCTGCGCCAGGCCGGCCGCACGCAGCATCTCGACATCCTGCACGAAGCCGAAGGTGCGGGCACGGGCGATGTCGCGCACGAAGGAGGTCTCGGCAAAGTCGACCCGCACATGCTGGCCGGTGGCATCGATGGCCGGGTGACCGAAGTCGATGGAAAAGTCGAGCAGGAAGCCTTCATGCGGCTCCAGCCGCGCCCACTTGTCACCCTCGCGCACCTCGACCAGGCGCTTGACCCGGATGAAGCGCTTGGCCGCGGCCTGCTCGGCGATGCCGGCCGACTGCACCAGGAACACGAAGGACGCCGCCGAGCCGTCGAGGATGGGAATCTCGGGCGCGGTGACATCGATGTAGAGGTTGTCGATGCCCAGACCGGCCAGCGCCGACATCAGGTGCTCGACCGTGGCCACCCGTACCGACGCATCCTCGGGCGCCGACAGGGTGGACGCCATGCGGGTATCGGTGACCTGGACCGCACGCACCGGGATGTCGACCGCCGGATCGAGATCGGTGCGGCGGAACACGATGCCGGTGCCCGCCGCCGCCGGCCGCAGCGTGAGCTCGACCCGCTGGCCCGAGTGCAGCCCCACGCCGGTGGTGCTAACCCGCTGGCGGATGGTTCGCTGACGCAGCATGGTTCGGGGCGGTGCTCTGGCGGGACCGGGCGGGCGTGGCGGCAGCTTGCGCCAGGATCAGAGGCTGGCCAGCACGTGGTCGGCGCTGGAGACCTCGAACTTGCCCGGGGCTTCGACGAACAGGTGCTTGACCACGCCGTTGTCGACCACCATGGCATAGCGCTGCGAGCGCACACCCATGCCGCGCGCGGTGAGGTCGAGCTCGAGGCCCACCTTGCGGGTGAAGTCGCCGCTGCCGTCGGCCAGCATGCGCACCTTGCCGCCGGACTGCTGATCGCGGCCCCAGGCGCCCATCACGAAGGCGTCGTTGACCGACACGCACCAGATCTCGTCGATGCCCTTGGCGCGCAGCGCGTCGAACTGCTTGAGGTAGCTGGGCACATGCTGCGCCGAGCAGGTGGGGGTGAAGGCGCCCGGCAGCGCGAACAGCGCCACCCGCTTGCCCTTGACCAGATCGGACACCTTGAATGCGTTGGGACCGACCGAGCAGCCGTTGCCCTCGACTTCGACGAATTCGGTCAGGGTGGCTTCGGGCAGGGTCTCGCCGACTTTGATGGTCATCTGTCTCTCCGGGGGGTTCTGGGGGAAGGCCCGACGCGGGCCGGGTCAGACCCCGGATTCTAGTGGCATCGGCAAAACCCTGCCGGCGGCGTCCCCCGCAGCGGGGAGCGCCGCGCGCGCAGGCGGCTCAGTCGGCCTGCTTGCGCAGGAAGGCCGGGATGTCGAAGCGCTCGACGCCGCTCTCCTCCAGCGCCTGCACCTGGGCCGCGGCCGAGGCGCGCGGGCTGCGCCACACCGCGGGCTGGTCGAGATCGGCGAAGTTGGTGGTGGCGCGGGCCGGCTGGCCGTCGTCGGTGCCGGTGCGCTGGAGGGTGGGCTGCACCAGCACCGGCCGCTGCGCGGTGGGGGCGCGGCGCCCGCCGATGCCGGTGGCCACCACGGTCACGCGCAGCGTGTCGGCCATCGAGTCGTCGAACACCGTGCCGTGGATGATGGTCGCGTCGTCGGCGCAGAAGGCCTTGATGGTGTTGATCACATCGTTGGTCTCGCGCAGCTTCAGGCCGCGGGTGGCGGTGATGTTGACGATCACCCCGCGCGCGCCGGAGAGGTCGACGCCGTCGAGCAGCGGCGAGGCCACCGCCTGCTCGGCGGCCAGACGGGCGCGGTCGATGCCGGCAGCCTCGCCGATGCCCATCATGGCCTTGCCCTGCTCGCCCATCACGGTGCGCACGTCGGCGAAGTCGACGTTGACCAGGCCCGGCACATTGATGATCTCGGCGATGCCCGCCACGGCGTTGTGCAGCACATCGTCGGCGCGCTTGAAGGCGTCCTCGAGGCTGGCGTCCTCGTCCATCACCTCGAACAGCGCCTCGTTGAGCACCACGATCAGCGAATCGACATGATCGACGAGCTGCTCGATGCCGGCCTCGGCGATCTGCATCTTGCGCGCACCCTCGAACTGGAAGGGCTTGGTGACCACACCCACGGTCAGCACCCCGAGCTCCTTGGCGATCTGCGCGACCACCGGCGAGGCGCCCGTGCCGGTGCCCTTGCCCATGCCGGCGGTCAGGAAGACCATGTTCGCGCCGGCAAGCGCCTCGCGGATCTGCGCCTCGGCGGCCTCGGCCGAGGCGCGGCCGGCGGCCGGATTGGCCCCGGCGCCCAGGCCCTGGTCGCCGAGCTGGATGATGCGGCCGGCCTGCGAGCGCGACAGCGCCTGGCGATCGGTGTTCAGCGCGATGAACTCCACCCCGGTCACGCCACGCGAGATCATGTGGTTGACGGCGTTGCCGCCGGCGCCACCGATGCCCACCACCTTGATGACGGCACCATCAGGTGCGGATTCGATGAGTTTGAAAGTCGACATGGCTGGGCCTCCTCGGGTGGTTTCGGTGGGTTCGGGTTCGGGTTCGGGTACTGGATCGGGCGTGCTGGAATGATCGGCGGATGTCGGCTCGCGGCTAGAAATTGCCCACGAACCAGTCCTTCATGCGGCGCATGGTTTCCTTGAAGTTGCCGGACTGCTCGGCGGCCTTGCGGCCGCGCAGCCGCTGCATGCGGGCCTCCTCGAGCAGGCCGACCGCGGTGGCGAAGCGCGGATTGCTGACCACATCCGAGAGGCCGCCGGCGTAACCGGGCAGGCCCAGCCGCACCGGCTTCAGGAAGATGTCTTCGGCGAGCTCGACCATGCCGGGCATCAGCGCGGTGCCGCCGGTGACCACGATGCCCGAGGAGAGCAGCTCCTCGTAGCCCGACTCGCGGATCGCCTGATGCACCAGCCCGCACAACTCCTCGACCCGTGGCTCGATCACCGCCGCCAGCGTCTGGCGGGTGAGCTGGCGCGGCCCGCGATCGCCCAGGCCGGGCACCTCGATGCGCTCGTTGGGGTCGGCCAGCACCTGCTTGGCCAGGCCGTGCGTGAGCTTGATCTCCTCGGCCTCGGGGGTGGGCGTGCGCAGCGCCATCGCGATGTCGTTGGTGATCTGGTCGCCGGCGATCGGGATCACCGCGGTGTGGCGGATCGAGCCGCCGGTGAAGATGGCGATGTCGGTGGTGCCGCCGCCGATGTCGACGAGCGCCACGCCGAGCTCCTTCTCGTCCTGGCTGAGCACCGCGGTGCTCGAGGCAAGCGGCTGCAGGATCAGGTCGGCCACCTCGAGGCCGCAGCGGCGCACGCACTTCACGATGTTCTGCGCTGCCGACACCGCCCCGGTGACGATGTGCACCTTCACCTCCAGGCGCACGCCGCTCATGCCGATCGGCTCGCGGATGTCTTCCTGGCCGTCGATGATGAACTCCTGCGGCAGCACATGCAGAATCTGCTGGTCGGTGGGGATGTTGACCGCCTTGGCGGTCTCGATCACCCGGGCCATGTCGGCCTCGCTGACCTCCTTGTCCTTGACCGCGACCATGCCGCTCGAGTTGAAGCTGCGGATGTGGCTGCCGGCGATCCCGGTGTAGACCGTGCGGATCTTGCAGTCGGCCATCAGTTCGGCCTCTTCGAGCGCGCGCTGGATCGAGGCCACGGTGGTCTCGATGTTCACCACCACGCCCTTCTTCAGCCCGCGCGATTCGTGCTGGCCGAAGCCGACGATCTCGTAGCGTCCGTCAGGCAGCATCTGCGCCACGATCGCCACGATCTTGGAGGTGCCGATGTCGAGCCCGACGATCAAGTCATTCGCTTCCCTGGCCATCTTGCTAGTCCGTTCGCTGGTCGGTGCGGTCGGCGCCCCGCGCCCGGGGCGCGCCTGTGGGCTGTAGCGCGGCGAGGCGGGTCGGGCCACCCGACTCCGACAGCGCCGGGCGGCTGTCCTGCTGATTGCTGTCGCCGGCGGGGGCCGGCGGCGGGGCATGGTCGGCCGGAGGTGGCTCGGCACCGGCGGCCCGCGCCGCGAAGCCGTTGGGGTAGCGCAGGTCGATGACCTGGGCACGCTCGCCCAGCCGGCCGCGCACCCGCGGGTACGCCTCCACCCAGCGCGCCACGCGTTCCTCGAGCGGCACACCCTGCTCGCGGCCGAGGACCAGGCGGGTGCCGTCGTCGAGTTGCACCCACCAGGCCAGCCGCGGCGAGAGCAGCACCGAACGCGGCGTGACCCCCAGCGGCGCGAGCCAGCGGCGCAGCTCCTCGTAGCGGCCGAGCATGCGCTGCTCGCTGCCGGGCGGGCCGGAGAAGTGCGGCAGCGGGCCGTCCTCCTCGGCCTCGGCCGCATTGGCGGTGTAGAGCTCTCCGAAGGTGTTCATCAGCTGGTTCTCGCCCCAGGTGGCAAGCGGGCGGTGCTCCTCGATCGCCACCTCGAGCCGGTCGGGCCACACCCGGCGCACCATCGCGCGACGCACCCAGGGCACCTGCTCGAAACCCGCGCGCACCGCATCGAGATCGACGGTGAAGAAGTTCCCGCGCAGGCGCTGACGCACCGACTGGTCGAGCAGCACCGCCGAGACATGGCGCAGCTCGGTGCCCGGGGCGGCATCGATGCGCACCACCCGCAGGGCAAGGCCCGGGCGCTGGCCCAGCCACCAGCCGGCGGCGCAGAGCAGACCGAGCAGCGACAGCAGGATCAGCGCGTTGGCCAGCGCATTGAGCAGCCGCGGGGTATGCCAGAGCCGACTCACCGCGCGCCCCCGATCTTCAGGCTGGCGCCCGCCAGCAGCTCGAGGGTCAGCGCCTCGTAGCTCATACCCTCGGCGCGCGCGGCCATCGGCACCAGTGAGTGGTCGGTCATGCCCGGCGAGGTGTTCACCTCGAGCAGGAAGGGCGTCTGGTCAGACGCGCGCAGCATCAGGTCGACGCGGCCCCAGCCCTCGCAGCCGATCGCGAGGAAGGCATCGAGCGCGAGGCGGCGCACCCGCGCGGCCAGCGCCTCGGGCAGCGGCGCCGGGCAGAGGTAGCGGGTCTGGTCACCGAAGTACTTGTTGGTGAAGTCGTAGTTGCCGTCGGGCGCGCGGATCTCGATCACCGGCAGGGCGCGCGCCTGCCCGCCGCTGCCGAGGATGGCCACGGTGAGTTCCGGACCGATGATGCACTCCTCGACCAGCACCTCGGCATCGTAGCGGGCGGCCGTCTCGAAGGCCTCCTGCATTTGCGAATAGCCCAGAACCCGGGTGACGCCCAGGGTGGAGCCCTCGTGCGGCGGCTTGACGATCAGCGGCAGGCCGAGGCGGTCGGGCACCTCGCGCAGGCTGTCGCCGCGGCGCAGCACCATCGAGCGCGGCGTGGACAGACCGCGCGCCACCCAGATCTCCTTGGTGCGCACCTTGTCCATCGCGATCGCCGAGGCCATCACGCCCGAGCCGGTGTAGGGGATGCCGAGCAGCTCGAGCGCGCCCTGCACCGTGCCGTCCTCGCCGTAGCGGCCGTGCAGCGCGATGAAGGCGCGGCTCGTGCCCTCGCGGCGCAGCTCGTCCATGCCGCGCTCGGCGGGATCGAAGGCATGGGCATCGACTCCCTGGGCGCGCAGGGCGGCGAGCACGCCGGCGCCGGAGCGCAGCGACACCTCGCGCTCGGCCGAGCGCCCGCCCATCAGCACCGCCACCCGGCCCATCGCGCGCGGATCAGCGGCCATCGGCGCCTCCCGCAGCGGCAAGATCGCGCACCTGCGCCGGCACGGCGCCGATCGAGCCCGCGCCCATGGCGAGCACCACATCGCCGTCGCGGGCCGCTTCAAGGATGGCGCGCGGCATCTGCGCGATGTCCTCGACGAACACCGGCTCCACGCGGCCGGCCACGCGCATCGCCCGCGCCAGCGCGCGGCCGTCGGCGGCCACGATCGGGGGCTCGCCGGCGGCATAGACCTCGGCGAGCAGCACCGCGTCGGCACCGCCCATCACCCGCACGAAGTCCTCGAACAGGTCACGGGTGCGGGTGAAGCGGTGCGGCTGGAAGGCGAGGACGAGACGGCGGCCCGGGAAGGCGCCGCGCGCGGCCGCCAGCGTGACGGCCATCTCGGCCGGGTGATGGCCGTAGTCGTCGATGAGGGTGAAGCTGCCGCCACCGCTGGCGGGGATTTCACCGTAGCGCTGGAAGCGCCGGCCCACGCCCTTGAACTCGGCCAGCGCGCCGAGGATGGCCTCGTCGGGCACGCCGAGCTCGTCGGCCACCGCGATCGCCGCCAGGGCGTTGCGCACATTGTGCTCGCCGGGCGCGTTGAGCAGCACCGGCACCGGCTCGCGGCGCACGCCGTTGACCCGCTGCAGGGTGAAGCGCATCTGCGCGCCGTCGGCGCGCACATCGGTGGCGCGGAACTGCGCCTCGGGCGACAGGCCGTAGCTGAGCACGGGCTTGGACACGAAGGGCAGGATCTCGCGCAGGTTGGCATCGTCGATGCACACCACCGCCGCGCCGTAGAAGGGCAGGCGCTGGGTGAACTCGACGAAGGCATGCTTCAGGCGCGCCAGATCGTGGCCATAGGTCTCCATGTGATCGGCGTCGATGTTCGTGATCACCGCGATCGTGGGCGTGAGATTCAGGAACGAGGCGTCCGACTCGTCGGCCTCGACCACGATGTAGTCGCCGCTGCCCAGCCGGGCATTGGCGCCAGCGCTGTTCAGGCGCCCGCCGATCACGAAGGTGGGGTCGAGCCCGCCGGCGGCGAGCACCGAGGCCACCAGGCTGGTGGTGGTGGTCTTGCCGTGGGTGCCGGCGATCGCCACGCCCTGCTTGAGCTTCATCAGCTCGGCGAGCATGAGCGCGCGCGGCACCACCGGCAGCCGTCGGGCGCGGGCGGCGATCACCTCGGGGTTGTCGCCGCGCACGGCGGTGGACACGACCACGCAGTCGGCGCCGACGATGTGAGCGGCATCGTGGCCTAGCGAGATCTGCGCACCCAGGCCGGCGAGCCGCCGGGTGGTGGCGCTGTCGGCGGCATCCGAACCGCTGATCCGGTAGCCGAGGTTGAGCAGCACTTCGGCGATGCCGCTCATGCCCGAGCCGCCGATGCCCACGAAGTGGATGTGACGGACCTTGTGCTTCATGCCCCGGCTCCGCGGCGGCCGGCGGCGGCCTCGCAGGCATCGGCCACCGCGCCGGTGGCATCGGGCCGGGCCGCGGCGCGGGCCTGCTCGGCCATGCGCAGCAGAACCTGGCGATCGGCGGCGCCGATCAGCGCGGCCAGCCCGGCCGCATCGGCCTGTGCCTGCGGCAACAGCCAGGCGGCGCCGCGCTCGACGAGGAACCGGGCATTGCCGGTCTGGTGATCGTCGACCGCGTGCGGGTAGGGCACCAGCACCGCGGGCACGCCGGCGGCGGCCAGTTCCGCCACGGTCATCGCGCCGGCGCGGCAGACCGCGAGGTCGGCGGCGGCGAGCTCGCCGGCCATGTCGTCGATGAATTCGCGCGCGTCGGCCTGGACACCGGCGTCGCGGTAGGCCTGGGCGACCGCGGCGCCCTGACCGCGGCCACACTGGTGCACGACCTGCGGCCGGGCGGCCGGCGGGATCAGCGCGAGCGCGGCCGGCAGCGCCTGGTTGAGCGCCTGCGCGCCCAGGCTGCCGCCCACCACCAGCAGGCGCAGCGGTCCCTGGCGACCCGCCCAGCGTTCGGCCGGCGCCGGCAGCGCCGCGATGTCGGCGCGCACCGGGTTGCCGGTCCAGTCCGCGCCGGGCAGCGTGCCGGGGAAGGCTTCGAGCACGGTGTCGGCGATGCGTGCCAGCACGCGGTTGGCCAGCCCGGCCACCGAGTTCTGCTCGTGCAGCACCAGGGCGCGGCCGCTCAGGCGGGTCATGAGGCCGCCCGGAAAGCTGACATAGCCGCCCAGCCCGAGGACCACAGCCGGCCGTTCCGCGCGCAGGGCCAGCTCGCTCTGCCAGCAGGCGCGCAGCAGGTTCCAGGGCAGCATCAGCCGGGTGCGCAGCCCCTTGCCGCGCAGGCCGCCGAAGCGAACCGCGCGCATCGGGATGCCGTGGCGGGGCACCAGGTCGGCTTCCATGCCGGCGGGATTGCCCAGCCACACCACGTTCCAGCGGCGGCGGCGCATCTCGCCCGCGACCGCCAGCCCGGGCATCACATGGCCGCCGGTGCCGCCTGCCATGATCAGGATGGTGCGGCTCATCGCGCACTCCGCATCAGGTGGCGGGTCTCGAAGTCGATGCGCAGCAGCAGCGCCAGCGCAAGGCAGTTCACCAGCACGCCCGAGCCACCGTAGCTCATCAGCGGCAGGGTCAGGCCCTTGGTGGGCAGCAGGCCGAGGTTGACCCCCATGTTCACGAAGGCCTGGAAGCCCAGCCAGATCGCCACGCCCTTGGCGACCAGGCCATTGAACACCCGGTCGAGCGTGATCGCCTGGCGGCCGATCTCGAAGGCGCGGCGCGTGAGCCAGTAGAAGAGCGCCACCACCACCAGGACGCCGATCAGACCGAGCTCCTCGCCGATCACGGCGAGCAGGAAGTCGGTGTGGGCCTCGGGCAGGTAGTGCAGCTTCTCGACCGATCCGCCCAGGCCGACCCCGGTGAACTCGCCGCGGCCGAAGGCGATCAGCGAGTGGGTGAGCTGATAGCCCTTGCCGAGCGGGTCGGCGAAGGGATCGAGGTAGGCGAAGATGCGCTCGCGGCGCCAGGGCGAGAGCCAGATCAGCATCCCGAAGGTGCCACCGAGGATGCCGATCAGGCCGATGAACAGCCGGGCGCTCACCCCGCCCAGGAACAGCATGCCCATGGCGATCGCGCAGATCACCACGAAGGCGCCGAGGTCGGGCTCGAGCAGCAGCAGCATGCCGATGATCGCCACCGCGGTGCCCATCGGCAGGAATCCCTTCTTGAAGCGCTTGATGTGCTCCTGCTTGCGCACGATGTAGCTGGCCGCGTAGAGCACCACGAAGAGCTTCATCAGCTCGGAGGGCTGCAGGCTGAGCGGGCCGAGCGAGAGCCAGCGGCGGGCACCGTAGACCACCTTGCCGATGCCGGGGATGAGCACCAGCACCAGCAGCACCATGGCCAGCACGAAGAGCTTGGGCGAGAGCGCCTCCCACACCCGCATCGGGATGCCGAAGGCGACCAGGCCGAGCAGGGTGCCCAGCGCGATGGCGAAGGCGTGCCGCACCAGAAAGTGATGCGGCTTGTAGGCGGCGAACTTGGGCGAGTCAGGCAGCGCGATCGAGGCGGAATAGACCATCACCAGACCCAGCGCGAGCAGCGCGCCGGCAACCCACAGCAGCGAGGTGTCGATGATCTGCGCCTGGGCGATACCGACCGGCCGCTCGCCGGCGCGCGTGGCGCGGCGCCACGAGAGCATCTGGCTCAGCATGGCACCCCCGCATCGAGGGCCAGCGCCCGTACCGCTGCCACGAAGACCTCGGCCCGATGGGCATAGTTGCGGAACATGTCGAAGCTGGCGCAGGCCGGCGACAGCAGCACCGCATCGCCGAGCACCGCGATCTCGCGGGCGCGGCTCACCGCCTCCTCGAGGCTTGCGCAATCGACCAGCAGCGCGGGGGTGTCGGCGAGCGCGGCGCGCAGCCGCGGCGCGTCATGGCCGATGAGGAACACCGCGCGCGCGTGCGCGACGACCGCCGCCGCAAGCGGAGTGAAGTCCTGGCCCTTGCCCTCGCCGCCGGCGATCAGCAGGCAGCGCTTGCCCAGGCCGGAGAGCGCGGCCACCGTGGCGCCGACATTGGTGCCCTTGCTGTCGTCGTAGTACTCGACATCGTCGATGACCGCGACCAGCTCGCAGCGATGGGGCTCGCCGTCAAAGCCGCGCAGCCCGTGCAGCAGCGCCGCCGTGGGCAGTCCCAGCGCGCCGGCGATCGCCAGCGCGGCCAGGGCATTGCCGTGGTTGTGCGTGCCGCGGATGCGCAGCGCATCGGCCGGCATCAGCCGACGCAGCAGGGGCGGCGGCGCCTCGCGGCGGCGCCGGGGCGAGCCTGGCGCCTCCTCGCCGGGCACGGCCGCCGCAAGCCAGCGCAGACCGCCCTCGTGGATGATCCCGAGGTCGCCGGCCTGGGCCGGCACCGAGGCGCCAAACGAGACCTGCCGTGCCCCGGCGGGCGGCGCGGTGAGCGGGTCGTCGCGGTTCCAGACGCAGGCGCGCGCACCGCGCCACAGGCGCTGCTTGGCGGCAGCGTAGCTGGCCATGTCGGCATGCCAGTCGAGATGGTCCTGGGTGATGTTCAGGATCGCAGCGACATCCGGCACGAGGCTGTCGGTGAGCGCCAGCTGGAAGCTCGAGAGTTCCAGCACCCAGACCTCGGGCAGTCGCGCCGGGTCGGGCACTTCGCCGCAGGCGACCAGCTGTTCGCGCAGGGCATCGAGCACCGCCGGCGCGATGTTGCCGGCCACCACCGCGCGCAGGCCGGCATGGCTGCAGAGATGGCCCACCAGCCGGGTGGTGGTGGTCTTGCCGTTGGTGCCGGTGATCGCGGCCACGCGCGGCCGGTAGCCCTGCTCGCCGAGCAGGGCGAGCGCCTGGGCGAAGAGCTCGATCTCGCCCGCCACCGGAATGCCGCGCTCGCGAGCCAGGGCCTGGAAGGCCGCGCCCTCGCCGATCTCGATCGACAGGCCGGGGCTCCAGGCCACCAGGTCGACGCCCTCGAGCAGGTCCGGCGTGAGCGGGCCGCCACTGAAGCTTGCGCCGGGCAGGTCCTGGCGCAGCTCGGCCAGTCTCGGCGGGGCCTCGCGGGTGTCGGCCACCGACAGCAGCGCGCCGCGAAAGTCCGCCCAGCGCGCCATCGCCAGACCGGAATCGCCCAGGCCGAGCACCAGCACGCGCCGGCCGGCAAGATCGAAGAGCGGCAGCTGGACGTTCATGGCGCTCACCGGATCTTCAGCGAGGACAGGCCGAACAGCACCAGCATCATGGTCACGATCCAGAACCGGACCACCACCTGGCTCTCCTTGACCCCGCCCACCTCGAAGTGGTGGTGCAGCGGCGCCATCCGGAAGATGCGCCGGCCTTCGCCATAGCGACGGCGGGTGTACTTGAACCAGCCCACCTGGAGCATGACCGAGACGGTCTCGGCGACGAACACGCCGCCCATGATGAACAGCACGATCTCCTGGCGGACCACCACCGCCACCGTGCCCAGCGCGCCGCCCAGGGCGAGCGCGCCGACATCGCCCATGAAGACCTGCGCGGGGTAGGCGTTGTACCAGAGGAAGGCCAGGCCCGCGCCGGCGATCGCGCCGCAGAACACGGTGAGCTCGCCCGCGCCCGGGATATGGGGGATCAGAAGGTACTTCGCGAAGACCGAGTTGCCGGTCACATAGGCGAACAGGCCCAGCGCCGAGCCCACCAGCACCGCCGGCATGATCGCCAGCCCGTCGGCACCGTCGGTGAGGTTGACCGCGTTGCTGGTGCCCACGATCACGAAGAAGGTGAGCACGATGAAGCCGAACACGCCCAGGGGATAGGCCACATTCTTGAAGAAGGGCACGATCAGGTCGGCCTTGGGCGGCAGGTCCATCGCCAGGCCGGCGGACAGCCACTGGCCGAAGAGATCCAGCGCCTGGGCATTGGACTGCGCCGGCACCGCGAAGGCCAGCCACACCGCCGCCGCGAGGCCGATCAGCGACTGCCAGAAGAACTTCTCGCGCGAGGCCATGCCGCGCGGGTCGCGATGCACCACCTTGCGGTAGTCGTCGACCCAGCCGATCGCACCGAAGCCCAGGGTGACGATCAGCACCACCCACACGAAACGGTTGGAGAGATCGGCCCACAGCAGCGTGGCCGCACCCACCGCCACCAGGATCAGCGCGCCGCCCATGGTCGGCGTGCCGGACTTGGCGAGGTGGGTCTGCGGCCCGTCGGTGCGCACCGCCTGACCGATCTTCATGACGGTGAGCCGACGGATGAGCGCCGGGCCGGCGAGCAGGCCGATCAGCAGCGCGGTGAGCGTGGCCAGCACCGCGCGCAGCGTGATGTAGTTGAAGACCGAGAACCCGCGGATGTCGCGGGCCAGCCACTGCGCGAGTTCGAGCAGCACCTAGTGCGCTCCTGCAGGCTGAGGCGCACCCGAGAGCGCGGCCACCACCCGCTCCATGCGCATCGAGCGCGAGCCCTTGACCAGCACCGTGGCCGGCGTGATGGCGAGCGGCGCAAGCCGCGCCAGCAGGGCCTCCAGGCTGGCGAAGGCCTCGAAGCCGCGCACGCCGGCCTCGCGCACCGCGCGGCCGGTGGCCTCGCCCAGCGCCAGCAGGTGGTCGATGCCGCGGCTGGCGGCATAGCCAACCACCTCCCGGTGGAACTGCTCGCCCTGCGAACCGACCTCGCCCATGTCACCGAGCACCAGCACCCGGGGGTGGTCGGCAGCAGCCAGCACATCGATCGCGGCGCGCACCGAGTCGGGGTTGGCGTTGTAGCTGTCGTCGATCAGGCTGGCGCCGCCCGGACAGGCGAGGCGCACCAGCCGGCCGCTCACCGGCCGGAAGGCGGCCAGACCTGCGGCGATGCCGGCCAGGTCGATGCCGATCGCGCTGGCGCAGGCGGCAGCAGCCAGCGCATTGCGCACGTTGTGCGCTCCCGCGATCGCGAGGTTCACCCGCGCCGAAGCCTGCCCGATGCACAGATCGAATCCCTCGGGCCGGGCCGCAGGATCGGCATGGACATCGCAGTGCGGGCTCAGACCGAAGCTCAGGCAGCGCCGCGCACCGGCGATCTCGCGCCACAGCGCGGTGTGCTCGTCGTCGCCGGGAAACACCGCCACGCCCTCGGGCGGCAGCGCGGCGATCGCCGCGCCGTTCTCGATCGCGGTGGCGCGCACCGTGCCCAGAAACTCCTGGTGCTCGCGCTGCGCGTTGTTGACCAGGGCCACGGTGGGCGCGGCCAGACCGGCGATCCACGCGATCTCGCCGGGATGATTCATGCCGAGTTCGACCACCGCAGCCTCGTGCTGCGGGCCGAGTTCGAGCAGCGTGGCCGGCACGCCGATCTCGTTGTTGAGATTGCCGCGGGTGGCCAGCCGGTGATCAACGCCGAAGCGGGCGGCCAGGATGGCGGCGATCATCTCCTTGACCGTGGTCTTGCCGTTGCTGCCGGTGACCGCGATCAGCGGCAGGCGGAAGCGCCCGCGCCAGGCGGCGCCAAGCTCGCCGTAGGCGCGGCGGGTGTCGGCCACCAGCAGCGCCGGCCCCCGGACTGCGTCGGGCAGACGCTCGGCCAGCACCGCGGCAGCGCCGGCCTGGAAAGCCTGGCCGAGAAAATCGTGGGCATCGAAGCGCTCGCCGCGCAGGGCGACGAACAGCGATCCCGGGGCGATGCGTCGGGAGTCGGTGCAGACCGCGGCGATGCGCGTGGCGCCATCGCCCGACAGGCGCGCGCCGGCGATCCAGCCCTGGGCCTCGCGCAGCTCAAACATCGGGCACGCTGGCAGCCACTTCGGCCGAACGCAGGCCGGTCTCGATGCGGGCGCGTGCCTCGAGGCCGCGCATCACCTGCTCGGCATCGGAAAAGGGCAGGCGCTGGCCGCGGATCTCCTGGTAGGCCTCGTGGCCCTTGCCTGCGATCAGGATGACATCGTCGCGGCCCGCCGACTCCACGGCGATCGCGATCGCGCGCGCCCGGTCGATCTCGGTGGCGAAAGGCTCGCGGGTGAGTCCGGCGCGCAGGTCGGAGACGATGCGGAAGGGTTCCTCGTCACGCGGGTTGTCGGAGGTGATCACCAGGCGGTCGGCACCGCGCTGGGCGACATGGCCCATCATGGGGCGCTTGCCCGGATCGCGGTTGCCGCCGGCACCGAACACGCACCACAGCGCGCCGCCGCGCGACATTGCCACCGGGCGCAGCGCCTCGAGGGTACGCGCGAGCGCGTCGGGGGTATGGGCGTAGTCGACCACCGCCAGCGGCCCGCCAGGCATGCCCAGGCGCTGCATGCGGCCGGCCACCGGACGGATGCGGGTCAGGCGCGCGGCGACCTCGTCGAGCGACAGGCCGAGCGCGAGCCAGCAGCCAGCCGCCGACAGCGCGTTCGAGACATTGAAGCGGCCGAGCAGTTCCAGGCGCAGCTCGGCACGGCCGAAGTCGCCCCCCAGGATCAGCAGGATGCCGGTGGCATCCTCGACGATGCGCTCGGCCAGCAGCAGCCGGTCACCGCGGGCGCCGTGCTGCCCCGGGGCCTGGCCGTGCAGGATGCGCAGCACCGGCGCGTCACGCTCGACCGCGTCCAGGGCCTGCAGCAGGCTCAGGCTGGCGGGATCGTCGCCGTTGAGCACCGCGGCGCGCAGCGAAGGCCAGCCGAAGAGCCGGGCCTTGGCCTCGGCGTACGCGGCCATCGAGCCGTGGTAGTCGAGATGATCGCGGGTGAGGTTGGTGAATGCGGCCACCTCCACCCGGGTGCCGGCCAGGCGCAGCTGGTCCAGGCCGATCGACGAGGCCTCCAGGGCCACGGTTCGGGCGCCGCGCTCGGCGAAACCGGCCAGCGCGCGCTGCAGCGACAGCGCATCGGGGGTGGTGAGATCGGCCCCGCCCGACGAGACCGGGCTGTCGTCGGTGACCAGCGCGCCGCCCAGCGTGCCGAGCACGGCCGAGGGCCGGCCCGGCTCGGCCAGACCGCGGGCCACCCACTGCGAGACGCTGGTCTTGCCGTTGGTGCCGGTGATCGCGACCACCCGCATCCGATCGGCGGAACGGCCGTGGAACTCGGCCGCGATCGGACCGGCCAGCGCGCGCAGACCGAACACGCCGAGCGTGGAGGCTGCCTCGCCCACGGCGCGGGCGTCGCCGCCGTCGGCCTCGTAGAGCACCACCGCTGCGCCGCGGGTCAGCGCATCGCCGATATGGCGACGACCGTCCTCGCTGCGGCCGGGATAGGCGAAGAAGGCGTCGCCGGGGCGGATCTGCCGGCTGTCGGCGCTCAGGCGCGCGCCGTGGCCAAGCCGCGCGCGCAGCCAGCGGCCGATGGCTGCGGCCTCGCGCTCGCGCGCGGACAGACCGGCGGGACCGATGGCCGAGGACACTGCGTTCACGGCATCTCCTTGACGGGTTCGGCCGGGATCACCTGGCGGACCTGCGGCGAATCGGGCGGGATGCGCAGCGCGCGCATCACATCGCCGGTGATCTGGGCAAAGACCGGGGCGGCGACCTCGCCACCGTAGTGGCGGCCCGCCGAGGGCTCGTCGACCATCACCGCGACCACGATCCGCGGGTCGGACACCGGGGCGAAACCGACGAAGGAGGCGATGTACTTGTTGACATAGCGCCCGCCCTCGAGCTTGTGGGCGGTGCCGGTCTTGCCGGCCACCCGGTAGCCGGGGATCTGCGCCGTGGGTGCAGTGCCGCCGGGCCCGGCGGCCCTCTCGAGCCTGC
>NZ_CEXFHW010000051.1:0-21122 GCF_982640115.1 Quisquiliibacterium sp.
CCAGCCGCTGCTGGCGGCCGGCGCCTCGCGGGTGCTGGTCGTGAACCGCACCGCGCCGCGCGCCGTGCAACTCGCCGAACGCTTCGGTCCGGCGCCGGTCAGCGGCATCGGCTTTTCCGATCTCGACCCGGCCCTGGCCGAGGGCGTGCTGCTGGTGAACGCCACCTCGGCGGGTCTTGCGGGCCATGACCTGCCGGTGCCTGCGGCGGCGTTCGTCCGGGCCGCCTTCGTCTACGACATGGTCTATGGCGCCCAGGCCACCCCGTTCCTGCGCCAGGCGACCACGGCCGGTGCGCGGGCCTGCGCCGACGGCCTGGGCATGCTGGTGGAGCAGGCGGCGGAGTCTTTCCGCCTGTGGCGCGGCGTGCAGCCCGACACCGATCCGGTCTACCGCGGGCTGCGCGAGGCGATCGGCGCGCGGTGACGGCGCCGTGGTGAACCTGCCGTGGTGAAGCGGCGCCCGGCCCGGCGCAGGCCTGCCCGCCGTTCCTGGGCAGCGCGCCTCGTGCGCTGGCTGGCGTGGGCCGTGGTCGGGCTCGTGGGTGCGGTGCTGGCCGTGCAGCTCTGGTTCCTGGCGCAGGTGGGCTGGTGGGTGTTCTTCAACCCGACCGACACCGCCTTCATGCGCGCCGAGCGCGACCGGCTCGCGCAGGCGCGCCCGGGTCTGGTCATCCGCCAGCAGTGGGTGCCCTACGAGCGCATCTCGGTGAACCTGAAGCGCGCGGTGATCGCCTCCGAGGATGCCAACTTCACCGAGCACGAGGGCGTCGACTGGGATGCGATCGAGCGCGCACACGAGGCCAACCGCCGCAAGGGCAAGGTCGTGCGCGGCGGCTCCACCATCACCATGCAGCTCGCCAAGAATCTGTTTCTCTCGGGCGAGCGCAGCTATCTGCGCAAGGCCCAGGAGATCGCGATCACCTACATGATCGAGGCGCTGATGGACAAGCGTCGCATCCTTGAGCTCTACCTGAATGTCGCCGAATGGGGCGAGGGCGTGTTCGGCTGCGAAGCAGGGGCGCGCCATCACTTCGGCGTGCCGGCCGCCCAGCTCTCGGCCGGGCAGGGTGCGCGCATGGCGGCCATGCTGCCCCGTCCGCGCTTCTACGACCGCAACCGGAGCTCGGCCTATCTCGAGCGGCGAAGCGCCACCATCCAGCGCTGGGCGCTCGACATCACGCCGCCCTGAGCGCGGTCCGCGGGCGCGGCCACGCGCAACTCGGCCGGACCAGCAACCCGGCCGGCCCTTGCCTGACCGGACGCGGGGCGCCGTCGTCGTCGCCGTGCCATGCAGCGGGCCTACAATCGCGGTTTGCCGCGCCGCCCCCGGCGTCGACCGGCATTCCCCGAGTCCCTTCCCCTGGCCATGGCCGACCCGCAAATCCAGCCCGATGACCGCGAGCCCGCCGCCCCGCCGGCTCGCCAGCCGCGCGACCCGGAGGAGGCCTCGCGCGCGCTGATCGAGGTCCAGGAGATGCTGCGCCGGCATCATGTGGTCTTCGAGCTGGCCCACCGCCAGCGCCACGGCGAGCATGCAGACCGCCAGGAGCTGGTGGAGTCGCTGGTGCACCGGCAGGCGCAGTCCGAGCTGCGCAACCGGCTCGAGCCGATGCACCCGGCCGATATCGCCTACATCCTCGAGGCGCTGCCGCTCGACGAGCGGCTGACGGTCTGGAACCTGGTCAAGGCCGAGCGCGACGGCGAGATCCTGCTCGAGGTCTCGGACTCGGTTCGCGAGACCCTGATCGAGTCGATGGACCGCGACGAGCTGGTCGACGCGGTGGAATCGCTCGATGCCGACGAGATCGCCGACCTCGCCCCCGACCTGCCCACCGATGTGGTCGAGGAGGTGCGCAGCCAGCTCTCGCTGGAGGAGCGCGAGCAGCTGCGCGCGGCGATGTCCTATCCGGATGACTCGGTGGGCGCGCGCATGGACTTCGACGCGGTCTCGGTGCGCGAGGATGTCACCCTCGAGACCGTGCTGCGTTACCTGCGGCGCTTCGATCGCCTGCCCGATCACACCGACCAGGTCTTCGTGGTGGGCCGCGACGACATCCTGCGCGGGGCGCTGCCGCTGGACAGCCTCCTCACCAACGAGCCGGAAGTCATGGTGATGGATGTGATGCGCCGCGATGTGCTCACGTTGCAGGTGCTCGACAGCCAGTCCGAGGCCGCCCAGGCCTTCGAGCGCTACGACCTGATCTCCGCGCCGGTCACCGATCCCCAGGGCCGTCTGCTCGGGCGCCTGACCGTGGCCGAGGTGGTCGATGTCATCCGCGAGGAGGGCGACGCCGATCTGCTCTCGCAGGCCGGTCTGCGCGAGGACGAAGACCTCTTTTCCAGCGTCTGGCGCTCGGCCAAGAACCGCTGGCTGTGGCTGGCGATCAACCTGTGCACCGCGTTCTTCGCCTCGCGGGTGATCGGCGGCTTCGAGGGCGTGATCGAGAAGGTGGTGGCGCTGGCCGCCCTCATGCCCATCGTCGCCGGCATTGCCGGCAACTCCGGCAACCAGACCATGACCCTGTTCATCCGCTCGCTCGCACTCGGCCAGGTCAATGCCGCCAATGCGCGCCGTCTGGTGGTCAAGGAGCTGGCCATCGCCGGCCTGAACGGCGTGGTCTGGGGCGGCATCGCGGGGCTGTGCGCCTGGTGGCTGTACAGCGAATCGCCGCAGGGCGTGCTGCTCGGCCTGACCATGACCCTGGCCATGATCCTCAACCTGCTGCTTGGCGCCCTGATCGCGATGGCGGTCCCGCTGGGGCTGCAGCGCGCCGGCCGCGACCCCGCGCTCGGCTCTTCGGTGCTGCTCACCTTCAGCACCGACAGCATGGGTTTCTTCATCTTCCTGGGCCTGGCCTCGCTGCTGTTCCGCTGAGGCGCGGCTGCGGTCGGCATCCCGCCGACCGGCGGTCGGTGATGCAGGACGCCCGGCCGCAGGCGGCTGCCGCGGCCCAACTGCCGGCCTGTGCCCGGTCTTTTCCGGGTTTGCGGGCGCGCGCGCTTCCCTAGAGTCCGTCGTTCAGGCCGCAGCGCGCGGCCGGCCCCGTCATGTCTGCCTCGCGGATACGCCCATGCGACTGCACACCCCGTCAACGCCCCTCGCGGCCAGGCCCGGCCTGCCCGCGGTCTCGATCCGCGCGCAGCAGGCATGCCACTGGCTCGAGCGGGCCCGGCTGCTGCGCGGTCGCAACGACATCGCCGGTGCGGAGTCGGCAGCCCGACAAGCCCTCACGATCGAGCCGAGCAACCTGAGCGCCTGCAAGCTCGCCGGTGCGCTGCTCGCCGAGCAGCATCGACACCTCGACGCCGTCGCGGTCTACAGCGCACTTGCGCCGCAGGCCGAGCGCGATCACGAGTACCACTGCGGGTACGGCGAGTCGCTGCTGTTCCTGGAACGCTATCCGGAGGCGATCGAGCAGTTCGTGCTGTCGTTCACCTGCAAGCCGGACTACCTGTGGGCGCATGTCCGGCTGGCGAACACGCTCTCGCGGATCCGACTGCATCAGGAGGCGGTCGAGTGCTTCCGTACCGCACTCGTGCTGGAGCCGCGCAATGCGCAGTTCCTGGGCAATCTCATCCACCAGAACCAGCAGGCCTGTCGATGGGACACCCTCGATGAAGACCTCGCGGTGCTGCTGGGCATGGTCCGTGAGGATGCCGGCAACTTCATCACGCCCTTCACCCTGCTGTCACTGGAGAGCACACCCCGGGACCAGCTCAAGGCGGGGCGGGTCGCCGCCGAGCGCATGCATGGCCGGCCTCGGGATCTGCCGCCCATGAGCCGGGCGCCTCGAGCGCCTGGCGAGCGGCTGCGCATCGGATACCTTTCCGCCGATTTTCATCAGCACGCCACCGCCATGCTGATCACCGAGGTGCTCGAGCGGCACGATCGGCAGCGCTTCGATGTTCACCTCTACTCCACCGGCCCCGATGACGGCTCGCCGCTTCGGCGGCGATTGATGCTGGCCGGCCACTGGATCGATGCCGCCCGGAACGCCGATGCGGACCTCGCGCGGCGCATCCGTGCCGACGACATCGACATCCTCGTCGACCTGAAGGGCTTCACCCGCGACGGCCGGCTCGGCGTGCTCGCGCGGCGCGCGGCGCCGATCCAGGTCACCTGGCTGGGATTCCCGGGCACCTGCGGCGCCGATTTCGTCGACTACCTCATCGGCGACCCCGTGGTCACGCCGGTGGCCGATCAGGATGTGTTCTCCGAGCGCATCGCGCAGATGCCCTGGAGCTATCAGCCGAACGACCGGCAGCGCCCCCTGGGCGATGCGCTGCCGCGCGCGGCCCTCGGGTTGCCGCAGGACGCGTTCGTCTTCTGCAGCTTCAACGCCAGCTTCAAGATCACGCCCCGGGTTTTCGCGCGCTGGTGTCGCCTGCTGTGCGCGGTCGAGGGCAGTGTGCTCTGGCTCCTGGAGACCAACCCGCAGGCCACGGCGAACCTGCGCAGCGAAGCCGCCCGCCATGGCGTCGATCCGGCGCGGATCCATTTCGCGCCATTCGTGGCGCCGCACCAGCACCTGCCGCGGCTGATGGCAGCCGACCTTTTTCTCGACACGATGCCCTACAACGCCCACACCACGGCCAGTGACGCGCTCTGGGTGGGCCTGCCGGTGGTTACCTGCCTGGGGGAGACCTTTGCCGCCCGGGTTGCCGCCGGCCTGCTGCGCGCTGCGGGCTGCGAGGAACTCATCGCCGGCTCGCTCGACGATTACGAGGCGCTGGCGCGGACCCTGGCCTGTTCGCCGGACAGGCTGGCCGCGATCCGCCGGCGGCTCGTCGACAGCCGCCTGCAGGTGCCCTTGTTCGACAGCGCGCGCTTTGCCCGCGATCTCGAATCGCTCTACCTCAGGATGGCCGAGCGCCACCGACTGGGCCTGCCGCCGGCCACCCTCGCTGCGGGCGCAGGGCCGGTCTGAGCCTGCGGGACCGTGTCCTGAACCCCGGTCCTTGATGCCCGGGCTCGGCTGGCGGCGGCTCGCAGGGCGTGCCGCCGCCAGTCGGTCGTCGCAGGTCGATGGCCGGTCGCCGTCCGCGGCACGAGTCCAACTGGCGGCCTGATCCCCGGCTTTTCCGCGCTTGGCGGGGTGACCGCTTCTCTAAAGTCTGCGGTGCGGGCTGCCGATATCGGCGCCCCCTCCTCTTCAGTGCACCGCAGGACATGCCCATGCGCCAGCAGCCCTTCTTGTCGATTCCCTCCGCCGCTCGTGGCTTGCCGGTGCCCATGACGCGCGAGATCGAGGCCGAACAGCATTACCGCAAGGGTGTGCGTGCGCTTCAGGATGGCCACTGGGCGGAGGCCGCGCGCCATTTCAATCGCGCGACCCGGACCCGCCCCGGGGAGGTGCTCTACTGGATCAATCTGGCCCAGGCGCACCGCAAGCAGAACGACATTGCCAGCGCCGAGGCCGCGATCCGCCAGGCGATCGCGCTCGACCCGGCGAACCTGCTCGCATGCAAGTTCGGCGGCACGCTGCTGGCCGAATCCAATCGACTCGCCGATGCCGTCGCGGTCTACGGTGCGCTCGCGCCGAGCGCGGTCACCGATCACGACTACCACTGCGCCTATGGCGAGGCGCTCTACAAGCTCGAGCGCTACAGCGACGCGATCCACCAGTTCATGCTGTCGTTCACCTGCAAGCCCTCCCATGTGCAGGCCCACCTGCGCATGTCGAGCGCGCTGGCGCGCATCCAGATGCACGAGCAGGCCGCCGAGTGCATGCGCACGGTGATGGCGCTCGACCCCGACAGCGTGATGGCGCGCAGCCAGCTGATCATGCAGAACCAGTACGCCTGCCGGTGGGAGACACAGGCTGAAGACGAGCGGGAACTGGCCGCGCGACTGGCCAGCACCGACAGCCCTGATGTGCCGCCGTTCAACATGCTGGTGCACGAGTGCACGCCCCAGGACCAGTTGCGCGTGGCGCGCTTCACTGCCGCCCGAGAGTTCGGTCCGACCCGGCCGTTGCCCGGCAAGGCCCACCTGTCGGGCGGGCCCGATGACCGTCTGCGCATCGGTTACCTGTCGGCCGACTTTCACCAGCACGCCACGCCGATGCTGCTCGCCGAAGTGCTCGAGCGGCACGACCGCGAGCGGGTCGAGGTGTTCCTCTACTCGCACGGCCTGGATGACGGTTCGCACTGGCGGCAACGGGTGAAGGCGTCCTCGGAGCACTGGGTGGACGCGCTGGAGATGTCCGATCTGGAACTGGCCCGGAGGATGCGCGCCGACGGCATCGACATCCTGGTCGATCTGAAGGGCTTCACGCGCGACACCCGGATGCAGGTGCTCGCCCACCGGCCCGCACCCGTCCAGGCCACCTGGCTGGGCTTCCCGGCCACCTGTGGTGCCCCCTTCGTCGACTACATCATCGGCGACCCGGTGGTCACCCCGCGAGGCGCACAGGGCGATTTCAGCGAGCAGATCGCGCAGATGCCGTGGAGCTACCAGCCCAACGACCGGCAGCGTGCGATCGGCCCCCGTGGCCCGCGCGAGCTCTACGGGCTGCCGCCCGAGGGCTTCGTGTTCTGCAGCTTCAATGTCAACTACAAGATCGTGCCGACGGTGTTCGATCGCTGGTGTCGTCTGCTCCAGGCGGTGCCTGGCAGCGTGCTGTGGCTGTTCGAGTCCAACCCCCAGGCTTCGACCAACCTGATTCGCGAGATCGAGCGCCGCGGCATCGACCGCTCGCGGCTGGTATTCGCGCCCTGGGCGGCCCCCGCGCTTCACCTGGCGCGGGCGCAGCTCGCAGACCTGTTCCTCGACACGCTGCCCTGCAACGCCCACACCACCGCGAGCGATGCGCTGTGGGCCGGCCTGCCGGTGCTCACCTGCCAGGGACAGACTTTCGCCTCACGCGTGGCCTCCAGCCTGCTGCGCGCGGTGGACTGCCCCGAACTCATCACCCATTCGCTGGACGAGTACGAGGCGCTGGCGCTGGCGCTGGCGCGCGACCCGGCCCGCCTGGGCGCCATCCGCCAGCGGCTTGCCGACCGGCGCATGTCCGCGCCGCTGTTCGACAGCGAGCGTTTTGCCCGAGATCTCGAAGCGCTGTATCGCCGCATGGCGCAGCGTCATCGTGACGGCCTGCCACCCGGTCCGCTCTGGGCCGACGATCCTCTCGCCTGACGATGGGCCCGCTGCCGGACTCGTCTTCGCTCAACGCACCGAAGGTCTTTCCATGAATCCCCTGCCCGACATCCACCTCACCATCGTCCAGCCCGCGGGCTACCTGCACTGGATGGCCCTGCTCGATCAGGCGCGCTACTACCGGTTCCAGTTCCGCCGACTCGGGGCCCGGGTGAGCATGGCCAAGAACCGGCTGCGTCATGACGCGATCAACTTCGTGTTCGGCGCCCACATGGGCTTTGACCCGGCTCTGCGCAACACCCACACCTGCATCTTCGTCAACCTCGAGCAGACCGGCCCGGGCGCGGCGCCCCTGAGCGAGGCCTACCTTCGGCTGCTGCAGGGCTCGGCGGTGGTTGACTATGACCCCGGCAATGTCGCGCACTACGCCCGCGATGTCGGCGATGTGCCGGTCGCGCCCTTCCTGCATGCACCCTACCTGACGCCGTCCGAGCCGGTGCCGCTGGAGGACCGGCCGATCGATCTGCTGTTCATCGGCACGCTCAACGAGCGCCGCGCCAACTGGCTGCGCCAGGTCGAGGCGGCGGGCTGGAACATCGCCGCCTTCAACTCGCCGCTCTATGGCGAGGATCGCGACGATGTGATCCGCAATGCGAAGGCGGTGCTCAATGTTCACTACTACGAGGCCTGCCGCCTGGAGCAGTCCCGGGTCGCCCACTGCCTGTCGCTCGGCACGCCGGTGATCTCGGAGCGTCATCCGCGGCTGCAGCCTCACGAGGCCTTCGAGGACAGCGTGCTGTGGCTGCCCGATGACGAGATCGACGACTTCTTCCGCCACGGTTTCAACACCCCGGCCTATTTCGACGCGGTGCGCAGCGGACTTGCCCGTTTCTCGGCCTGCGACCCCCTGCAGGACTATGCCGATGTGCTGGCCTTCGCCGGCGGCTATGCCCAGGTGCATGCCGAGAGCCGGATCGCCGGGCCCTGGCGGCCGAGCATGCTGAACCTCGGCTCGGGCAAGGATTACCAGACCGGCTGGCTCAATGTCGATGTGCTCGAGCGCGCGCAACCCGACCTCGTGCTCGACCTGTCCGCGCCGCTGTCGCTGCCGCTGCTGGCTGACAGCCCCACCATGGGCGCCGTGGCCCTGGCGTCCGGTCAGCTCGACACGATCAACGCCAACAACGTGCTCGAGCATGTGGGCGACCTGCCCACCCTGATGACCAACTGCCTGGCGCTGCTGCGCACCGGCGGCGAGATGGTGATCGAAGTGCCATACGAGCACGCTCGCACCGCCTGGCAGGACCCGACCCATGTGCGGGCGATGAACGAGAACTCCTGGGTCTATTACACCGACTGGTTCTGGTACCTGGGCTGGTACGAGCATCGCTTCGAGATCGCCAGTTCATCCTATGCCGACATGGAAACCCGCGACTGCCCCCGTGAATCGGCAGCGTTCATGCGAGTCCTGCTGCGCAAGATCGAGACCACGCCGCAGGAGCGGATGCTGGCGCAGGCGATGCAGCCGGGCATCCGCTTGCCCGACGACGAATCGGCGATCGCACGCAGCCTTCCTGTCGCCGGCTTCGAAGCGACCCGCGCTGTCGAGGCGGCCACCTCATGAACGCGCCGCTGCTTCCCGGGCAATGGCTGCGTGAGGCAACCGAGCAGGGTCAGTCGGTCGACCTTCTGCTCGTGCTCCAGCACAGCGACCTGATCGCGCTCACGGCGGCCCGGCGTCGCTTCGCGTCGACCCGGCTTCTGTTCATCGACCCTGGCTTCCTCGACGAAGCGGCGATGCAGGGTTTGCCGAATCTGCAGTTCCTCGGCCTGGACACGGGCCCGGACTTCCAGGCGCAGGCGGCAAGCGAGGCGCTCGCGCTCGCCACGCTGCTCGATCGGCGTCTCACCCGGGAGCGCGAGCAGCTCTGGCCCGGCGTGGCCATGAGCGGCTGGGACATCGGCCCCTTCTTCCTCGCGCTGCAGCGACTGGTGGTGGCCAGGCAGCTCGGCGAGCGTCTGCGCGACACGGTCGACGAGCCACGGATCGGCCTGCTGCGCCCCTCGCTCACCCAGCAGATGTACTTCGACTCCTTCCTGAGCGCCGAACTGGTGCGCGCGGCCGCGCCCGAGCGCTTCGTGTTCGTCGCCGGTTACGACCAGGTGATGTACCGCCGCCCTTCGCCGCTGAACTTCGTGTTCGAGAGCCGCCGGCTGCGCCACGCCATGGCCGATGGCAAGGTGTCGCTGGTGACCCACCTGCCCACCTGCTTCTACGATCGCGACTGGCTGGCGGCCGAGGTTTCCCGCGCCCATGGCTACACGCTCGATCTGCCCAGCCCCTTCTGGGATGTGCCCGTGCATCGCGGCCATCCGCCGGTGGTCGCCCCGGCCGATGCGCCGGCGACCGATCGCGCGCAGGCCGAGCGCTATTGCGAGCGGGCAAGGCAGGTGCTCGCGGAGGTGCTGAACCCGCTGCTGCCCGAGCCGGTCAGCGCCGGCCTGCAGCTCGATGACTGGGCGCAGCGCTGCCGCTGGCAGGCGCTGAACTATCTCGCGCTGCGCGATGGCCTGGAAGGCTTTCGTCCCGGGCTGCTGCTGGCCGACCAGGATGTCGGCCTGAACGGCCCGCTCTTCTCGGTGGCCGATCGGGGCGGGATGGAGATCACGGTCGCGCCGCACTCCGGTCACCCCTCGATGGTGGTTCCGCACGGCAGGAAGGTCACCGTCGTCGAGCGCGCCGGCTACGGCACCGTGGCCCGTACCGTGCTGGGCCAGGCCGTGCCGGTCCGGGCGGTACGCATGCAGCCCGGCCCGGCGCGCAAGGCCCGTGCCGATGTGCGCAGGGTGTGCCTGATGCTCAACGCGATGCAGACCGAGGGCCTGAGCCAGGTCGATGCGCCGGCGCTGGCCGACTTTCATCGCCGGCTCACCGCGCTGTGCCGCGAGCTTGGCCTGGAGCTGGTGCTGCGGCCCAAGCCGAGCTCTCCCGCGGTGCGGGTGCTCGCGAATTTTCTGGGCGAACCGCCCGAGGCGATCAATCGCCATGTCGGCACGCCGCTCAACGAGCTTGCCGAGTCGGCCGACCTGTGCATCGTGTTCGGCGAGCCGACCACCGGGGTCGCTCCGTTCCTCGATTCGGGTTGTCCGGTGCTGCAGGTGTGTCCGCAGCGCTGGCCGACCGATTACCTGGTCTGCACCCCGCTGATCGAGCAGGGTGTCATCCCGATGCTCGATCCCGACCCGGCGATCGCGATGCTGGGTGAGCTCGCCCGAGACCCCGATCGTTATCGCCGGTTCGCCGCCCGCCAGTCGGCCGATGTCGACTACCGGGCGCGCGATGCGCACGACCACCTGTTCACCCTTCAGGAAGGCACACGCCCATGCTGAACCACAAATCCGTCCTGATCACCGGCGGCACCGGCTCCTTCGGTCAGGCCTTCGTTCGCACCGTGCTCGAGCGCTACCCTCAGGTGCGACGCCTCGTGATCTTCTCGCGCGACGAGCTCAAGCAGTTCGAGATGGCCAATCAGCTGTCGCCGCGCGTTCATCCGCAGCTGCGCTACTTCATCGGTGATGTGCGCGACCCGGCCCGGCTCAAGCGGGCGGTCGAGGGCGTTGATGTGGTCATCCACGCCGCTGCGCTCAAGCAGGTGCCCGCCGCCGAGTACAACCCCTTCGAGTGCATCAAGACCAACATCCTCGGGGCCCAGAACCTGATCGATGCCTGCCTGGATACCGGTGTTCAGCGGGTCGTCGCGCTCTCGACCGACAAGGCCGCCGCGCCGATCAATCTCTACGGCGCGACCAAGCTGTGCTCCGACAAGCTGTTCGTGGCGGCCAACAACATCCGGGGCGACCGTGACCTGCGCTTCTCGGTGGTCCGCTACGGCAACGTGATGGGCAGCCGCGGCTCGGTGATCCCCTACTTCGTCGATCGCCGCGGCAGTGGCGAGCTGCCGATCACGCACCCGGACATGACCCGCTTCAACATCAGCCTGCAGGAGGGTGTGGAGATGGTGCTCTGGAGCATCGAGAACGCGCTCGGCGGCGAGATCCTCGTGCCCAAGATCCCCTCCTACCGCATCACCGATGTTGCCGAGGCGGTCGCTCCCCACGCCCGCCAGCAGGTGGTTGGCATCCGGCCGGGCGAGAAGCTGCATGAGCAGATGATCACCGCCAGCGACAGCCTGAACACCGTCGACCTGGGTCGGTACTACGCGATCCTGCCCTCGGGCCACGGCGAGTACAGCGTTGAAGACTACTGCCGCCGCATGGGGGCCAGCCGGGTCGAGCCGGGGTTCAGCTACGACAGCGGCTCGAACACCGATTTCCTCAGCGTGCCGCAGCTGCGCGCGCTGATCGAGCGGCATGTCGAGAAGCCCGACACCGTTCACCACTGAGCACGGCGATGACCACGACGGTGCTGATCCTGGGTGCCAGCGGTCTGCTTGGCCAGGCCATGTCGGCTGCCTGCGCGCAGCGGGGCTGGCGCGCGGTCGGCATGAGCCGGGCCACCGGCGTGGACTTCGCCGCGATCGACGACGAGCGGCTGCTCGCCGCCTATCTCGACTGGCACCGTCCCGACCTGCTCGTCAATGCCGCGGCGCAGACCGATCTCTCGGCCTGCGCGGCCGATCCGGTGCAGGCCTGGCGGCTGCATGCAGGGCTGCCGGCGATGCTCGCCCGCTGGGCCGATGATCGGGGCCTGCGCTGGCTTCAGGTCTCCACCGATCACTATTTCTGCGGCAACGGTGCGGCCCGCCACGACGAGCATGCCGATGTTGCGCTGGTCAATGAATACGCCCGCAGCAAGTTCACCGGCGAGCGCGCGGCACTGTCCAGCGCCTCGGCACTGGTGGTTCGCTGCAATATCGTCGGTCGTCGCGGCTGGCCGGGTCGGCCGAGCTTTGCCGAGTGGATGGCCGGCACGCTTGCCGCGGGCGAGCCGATCGCCGGTTACACCGATGTCTGGGCATCCAGCCTGGAGGTTGGCCAGAGCGCTGCGCTGATGCTCGATCTGCTCGAGGCCGATGCGCGCGGTCTGGTGAACATCGGTTCCCGCCAGCCCTGCTCCAAGGCCGACTTCATCACCCGTTTTGCCCGAGCCGCCGGCCACGATCCCTCGCTGGTGCGGCCGATGGCGCGCCCGGCCGGTGGTCTTGCGCGGGCCGATTCCATGGGCCTGGATGTCAGCCTGGCCGAGCGACTGCTCGGCCGCTGCCTGCCGGACACTGCCGAGGTGATCCAGGCGCTCGCTGTCTGCTTCGAGGAGACTCCCCATGTCACAACCTGACGCCGGATCCGTCGGCGAACTGTCGTTTCATGCCAACCAGCCGGCGTATTTCATCGCCGACATCGCTGCCAACCACGACGGCGACCTTGCCCGCGCCAAGGCGTTGATATGGCATGCCCGCGAAGCGGGCGCGCAGTGCGCAAAGTTCCAGCACTTCAAGGCCGAGCAGATCGTGAGCGACCATGGCTTTCGCTCGCTCGCCGGAGCCCTGGGCCACCAGTCGCGCTGGAACCGTCCGGTTTTCGATGTCTACCGTGCCTACGAACTTGATCGGCGCTGGAACGAGGAGCTCGCCGCCACCGCGCGCGAGGCTGGCATCGACTTCATGACCACCCCCTACGATCTCGATGCGGTCGAGTCGGTCGGGCCGCTGGTGCGGGCCTGGAAGATCGGTTCCGGCGACATCACCTGGACCGACTTCATCGCCCGCATCGCACGCACCGGCAAGCCGGTGCTGCTGGCCAGTGGCGCCAGCACGCTGACCGACGTCGATCGCGCTGTCGAGGCCGTGCTGTCGGTCAATCCGCGGCTGGTGCTGATGCAATGCAACACCAACTACACCGGCTCGCTCGAGAACTTCCGCTTCATCAATCTCAATGTGCTCAAGGCCTATGCGACGCGCTATCCCGCAGCCGTCCTCGGCCTGTCCGATCACTCCCCGGGCCATGCCACGGTGCTTGGCGCGATCGCGCTCGGCGCCCGGGTGATCGAGAAGCACTTCACCGACGACACCCGGCGCGAAGGTCCCGACCACGGCTTCTCGATGACCCCCGCCACCTGGCGCGAGATGGTCGATCGCAGCCGCGAGCTCGAGGCGGCGCTCGGCGACGGCATCAAGCGGGTCGAGGCCAATGAGCGCGAAACCGTCGTGCTGCAGCAGCGCTGCATCCGCGTGCGTCGCGCCCTGCCGGCCGGACATGTGCTGCGCGCCGAGGATCTCGAGATGCTGCGTCCGGCGCCGGTGGGTGCGATGCGCCCCGATGATCTGCCGCGGGCCATCGGCGGGCGGCTCGCTCGCGCCTGCGAAGCCGGTGAGGCGCTGGTGCTCGGCTGCGCGGACGGCGTTTCCGGCGCCGTGGGCGTGCTCTCGGCCGCGCCGATGCCTTCGCCGGCGGGCGAGCCGGTCACGGCATGATCTGCGGGCGGCTCACCGGCCTGCGCGCCATCGAGGAGCGCGATCTTGGCACGCTGCTGGCCTGGCGCAACGATCCCCGCCTGCGGCGTTACTTCCGCGAGTACCGCGAGCTCAATGCCGTGCAGCAGCGCGCGTGGTTCGACACCCGGGTCAACAACGACCCCGCCACCCGCATGTTCGCGATCGAGTCGCTCGTCGATGGCCGCCTGCTCGGGGCGTGTGGTCTGTGCTACATCGACTGGGTGAACCGCACCGCCGACTTCTCGATCTACATTGGCGCCAACGACGCGTACATCGACACGGTCTTCGCCCCGGATGCGGCGATCGCGATGATCGGCTATGGCTTCGACGAACTCGGCCTGAACCGCTTGTGGACCGAGATCTACGGCTTCGACCTCCCCAAGACCGGCTTCCTGAGCGCCCTGGGGTTCACGCTGGAAGGCCGGCATCGGCAGACCCACTGGGCCGAGGGCGCCTGGCATGACTCCCTGTTCTTCAGCCTGCTGGCGGGCGACCCCCGGCCGGCCTTTCCCGGAAGTGCCCGATGAGCCAATTCGCCATCATCCCCGCGCGCGGCGGCAGCAAGCGGATCCCGCGCAAGAACATCAAGCTGTTCGACGGCAAGCCGATGATCGCCTACGCGATCGCCGCTGCGCGCGAAAGCGGTCTGTTCGAGGATGTCATCGTCAGCACCGATGACGACGAGATCGCCGAGGTGGCGCAGGCGTTCGGTGCGAGCGTGCCGTTCCGGCGGCCGGTCAACCTCGCCGACGACCAGACCGTCACCGTGCCGGTGATCGGCCATGCGGCGCAGTGGCTGGTCGACCAGGGACATGATCCGCAGGCGGTCTGCTGCATCTATCCCTGCGTGCCGCTGCTGCGCGCCGAGGACCTGATCGGCGCCCACGCGCTGATGCGCGAGTCTGGCGCCGACTATGTCTATCCGGTCGTGCGATTCCACAGTTCTCCCTGGCGGTCGATGCTGCGCCCCGAGGCGGGGCCCATGCGCTTCGTCCACCCCGAGTTCGAACTCACGCGGACCCAGGACCTGCCGGTGTGCTACTTCGATGCCGGTCAGTTCTACTGGGGGCGCACCCAGGCCTGGACGAGTGGTCTGCGCATGCACTCGAACGGTCATGGCTACGAGATTCCCGGCTATCGGGTGGTCGACATCGACACCCCTGACGACTGGGCACGCGCCGAGCTGATCGCACGCGCGCTCTGAACTGTCGGCTGCAGCCCCGCTTTTCCGGCGTTCCGGCCGAGCGGCACGGGGGCACACTCGGGCGACCTTCGATGGAGCCCGATGATGAACACAGAGACCCGATCCCGGGAGGGCCGCGCCCTCGGCGCCTTCACGCGGCTGGTTGACGCCCCGGTCGACGACGACCTGCCCGCCGGCAAGCCGTTCCCGGCCCTGCGTTACTGCGTGCGCTGCTGCATCCCGCAGACCCAGGAAGGCGTGATCTTCGACGAGCTCGGCGTGTGCCAGGCCTGCCAGAGCGCCGAACAGAAGATCCACATCGACTGGACCGCCCGTGAGCGCGTGCTGCGCGGCATCCTCGACGAGGCCCGCTCGAAGGCGGGCAACAACTACGACTGCATCATCCCGATCAGCGGCGGCAAGGACAGCACCTTCCAGCTGCATGTGCTGACCAAGGTCTACGGCATGAAGCCGCTGGCGGTGACCTTCAGCCACAACTGGTTCAGCGAGACGGGCTGGTACAACCTGCAGAACTCGCTCGAGCAGTTCAATGTCGACCATGTGATGTTCACGCCGAACCGGTCGCTCGTGAACCGGCTCGCGAAGCACTCCCTTGCCGGTATCGGCGATGCCTGCTGGCACTGCCATGCCGGGGTTGGCGCCTTCCCGCTGCAGGCGGCGGTGCGCTTCAACATCCCGTTGCTGATCTGGGGCGAGAGCATCGCCGAGAGTTCCGGCAGGGCCTCGTACCTGAATCCGGTGCGCAAGTTCGACCGCGAGTACTTCACCAAGGTCAGCGCCAAGCTGCGCCCCGACCAGATGGTGCGCGACGATGTCAGCGAGCGCGATCTCTACCCGTTCAATGTGCCCAGCGTCGAGGATTGCGAACGCGTTGGCGTGATGGGCATCCACCTCGGCGACTACATCTTCTGGGACGACGAACGCCAGACCGAGTTCGTGCGCGACAACTACGGCTGGCGCGAGACCCAGGTCGAGGGCAGCTTCAAGCGCTACAAGAGCGCCGAGTGCATCATGCCCGGGGTCCACGATCTGGCCTGCTATGTGAAGCGCGGCTACGGGCGTGCGAGCTTCCATGCCAGCGTCGATGTCCGCGCCGGCCTGCTCAGCCGGGACGAGGCCTGGGACCTGATCGCGCGCAACGACGGCGTCCGGCCCGAGGGCCTGGACTACTACCTCAAGATCACCGGCATGACCGAGGAGGAGTTCTTCAGCACCCTCGAGAAGCACCGCCGGCCGGAACTCGCCCGCACGGTGATCCCGATCTACCCCAAGCCCGCCCGCAACGAGGAGGAGCTGCTTCCGTACCCGCAGCAGCTGCAGCGCCGCTTCCAGAGTGCCCGGGAGGGTTGACCCGCATGGACTTCCGCACCCACGACATCGCGCGGCTGCACGACGAGATCGCCGCGCTGCGCATCACGCCGGCCGACATCGCCGAGCACTGCATCGCTCAGGTTTCCCGGCAGGAGTCGGCGCTGGGCGCCTGGGCAGGTTTCGATCCTGCCCGGCTGCGGCAGGCGGCCACCGAGGCCGCGCAGCGACTGGCCCGCGGCGAGCCGCTGCGGGCGCTGGAGGCCATCCCGGTCGGCGTGAAGGACATCTTCAACACCGCCGACCTGCCCACCGAGATGGGCAGTCCGCTCTGGTCGGGCTTCACCCCGGGTAATGACGCCCGAGCGGTGTTCAACCTCAAGCGTGCGGGCGGTCTGGTCGCGGGCAAGACGGTGACGGCCGAGTTCGCCGTGCACACCCTGGGCAAGACGCTGAACCCATGGGCGCTCGATCGCACCCCGGGCACGAGCAGCAGCGGCTCGGCGGTCGCGGTGGCCACCGGCATGGTGCCCGCTGCGCTAGGCACCCAGACGGCAGGCAGCATCATCCGGCCAGCGAGCTTCTGCGGCGTCTACGGCATGAAGCCCTCGTTCGGCCTGATCCCGCGCACCGGCATGCTCAAGACCACCGACAGTCTGGATACGGTCGGTTTCTTCACCGGGCACGCCGCCGATCTCGCCGTCATGTTCGATGCCCTGCGTGTGCACGGCCGCAACTTCCCGATCAGCCATGCCGCGCTTGGCGACGAGGCCCGCCAGGCGGCGCCCGCCGAGCGGCCGTGGCGGGTCGCCTTCGTGCGGCCGCATGTCTGGCCGCACGCACCGGCCCATGCCCGCAGCGCGATCGATGCCTGGGTCCGGCGGCTCGACGCCGATCCGCGCTTCGATGTCACCGAGGCTGCGCTGCCGGAGATCCTCGCCGAGAGTCACGAGATCCACGCCACCATCTACAACCGTGCACTCGCCTACTATTTCCAGGCCGAGTTCCGTCAGGCCGAACTGGTCTCGCCGGTGATGCGCGCACTGATCGAGCTCGGCCAGACGATCAGCCCGCAGGCTTACACCGATGCGCTCGATCGCCAGGTCGAGATCGCCCGGGCGGTCGAGCGCTTCGCACGCGGCTTCGATGTGATGGTCACGCTGTCCACCGCCGGCGAGGCGCCGCTGCGCCATGTGCCCGAGGCCCCCGACTCGGCGCTGATCTGGACCCTCGCCCAGGTGCCGAGCCTGAGCGCGCCGGCGTTCCGCAGTCCGGAGGGGCTGCCCTTCGGACTGCAGATCGTCGCCCGGCGCTACAACGACCCGCTCCTGCTGCGTTTCGTGACCGAGGCGGTGGCGCGCGGCTTCCTGCCGGCATCGGGGCACTGCGCACAGCGTGCGTCGAGCCCGGCCGCCGAGCTCGCGGCAGCCTGACATGTCCTCGCGCGGCGAATCCGCGGCTGCGTTCCGGCTGCTCGTCATCGGTTGCGGCAACATCGCCGGCGGCTTCGATGCCGGGCGCGACGCGGCAATGCCGCCGCTCACCCATGCGGGCGCATTCTCGCGCGATCCGCGCTGCGAGATTGCGGCCTGCGTCGAGCCTGATGTCGAGCGGCGTGCGGCGTTCATGCGCCGCTGGGGCGTGCGCCATGGCCATGCCGAGGTGGCTCAGGCCCTCGCTGACGGTCCCTTCGATATCGTCAGCATCTGTTCGCCCACGGCGCTGCATCCGGAGCATCTCCAGGCAGTGCTCGCGGGCAGGCCGCGAATCGTCTTCTGCGAGAAGCCACTGGCGCCCACGCTGGCGCAGGCCCGCGCGATGGTTCGGGCCTGCCGCCGTGCCGGTGTCACGCTGGCGGTCAATCACAGCCGGCGCTGGGCGCCCGATGTGCGCCGGCTTGCCGAGCAGTTGCGCACCGGCGTCTGGGGCGCCGTGCGCTCGGTCTGCGGCACCTACAACAAGGGCGTGCTGAACAACGGCAGTCACCTCGTCGATCTGCTGCATCTGCTGCTCGGACCGATGCGGCTGGCCCACGCCGGTCCGGCGATCCACGATCACTGGCCCGACGATCCCAGCGTGCCGGCGATGCTGGTCTCCGAGCAGGGCGTGCCGGCCCAGCTCGTGGTGGCCGACGCCCGCGACTATGCGGTCTTCGAACTGCAGATCATCACCGAGCGCGGCCTGATCGCGATCGAGGACGGCGGACTGCAGTGGCGTGTCCGGCGGGTGATCGACAGCCCGCACTTCAACGGTTATCGGGTGCTCGACGAGGGCGAACGCCGCCCCGGCGAGTACCTGCAGGCGGCAGCCCGCGCAGCCGATGATCTGCTCGCCTGCCTGGCCGACGGTCATGTGCCGGCCAGCACCGGCGAATCCGCGCTCTTGGCGCAGGCCCTGTGCGACCAGATGCGTCGCCGCGCCGCGCCGCAGCGCCACTCCATGCACTGACAACACGGAGATTTTCCGATGGCAGACACCGATACCCTGGCCCTGCTTGGCGGCCGACCCGTCATCGACGAACCCATGACGCACCCGCCGTTGCTCGACGAGCGCGATGTGCAGGCCGCCAGCGAGGTGATCCGCGGTGGCGTGCTCTCCGGCTACATCGGTGCGCCGGGTGAGGCCTTCATGGGCGGCGCCCGCGTCCGCGCCTTCGAGGCGATGTGGGCTCGGCACTTCGGTGTGCGCCATGCCATCGCCGTCAATTCCTGGACGTCGGGCCTGGTCTGCGCGGTGGGCGCAATCGGACTCGAGCCGGGTGACGAGGTGATCACCACGCCCTGGACGATGGCCGCCACCGCGACGGCGGTGCTGCATTGGGCGGGCATCCCGGTCTTTGCCGACATCGACCGGGCGACCTTCAACATCGATCCGGCCAGCGTCGAGAAGCTGATCACGCCGCGCACCCGAGCGGTGATCGCGGTGGACATCTTCGGCCAGAGCGCCGACATGACCGCCCTGCGTCGCATCTGCGATCGGCACGGTCTGCGTCTGCTCGGTGACACCGCACAGGCGCCGGGCGCCTTCCACCATGGCGCCCCGGCCGGGACGCTTGCCGACATCGGCGGCTACAGCCTGAACTACCACAAGCACATCCATTGCGGCGAGGGCGGGGTGATCGTCACCAATGACGACCGCCTGGCCCGTCGCGCGGCGCTCATCCGCAATCATGCCGAGGCGGTGATCGACAGCGACCGCCCCGAAGACCTGGCCAACCTGCTCGGCTTCAACTTCCGCCTCGGCGAGATCGAGGCGGCGATCGCCTCGGTGCAGCTCGGCCATCTCGACGCCCGGGTTGCCGCGCGCCAGCGTGCCGCCGCCCTGCTCGATGCCGGTCTTGGCAGTCTTCCCGGTCTGACCCCGCCGGCGGTGCTGCCGGGCAACACGCACGCGTACTACATCTACGGCCTCCAGCTCGATCCGGTGCGGCTCGGCGTCGAGCGCTCGGTGATCCTCGAGGCACTGCGTGCCGAAGGGGTGCCTGGCCTGGTTGGCAGCTACCAGAACCTGCATCTGCTGCCGATGTTCCGGCAGCGCATCGCCTACGGCACCGGCGGCTTCCCCTGGCGCGGCGCGGCGGGCGAAAGCCCGGTGCACTACGGGCCCGGCCTGTGCCCGGTCGCCGAGGAGCTGCACGGCCGCACCTTCCTCGGCCTGGCGCTCGGCCAGTTCGCCCACGCGCCCGCCGACATCGAACGCGTCGTCACGGCCTTCCACAAGGTCTGGGCGCACCTGCCCGCTCTGCGGGCGGCCATGCCGCTGGCGGCCTGAGGGGCACCATGGCTGTCCCTGTCCTGCACGACGCGCCAGCCACGCCGCCGGTCACGGCTCCGAGGGCGATTGACGCCCTGCCGGCGATGCCTGTCCTGCGCGGTGGCTCGGTGCTGCTGCGCCCGTTCACGGCCGACGACATCGATGCCGCATACCTCGGCTGGCTGTGCGACCCGGCGGTGGTGCGCTTTTCGAACCAGCGCTTCGTGCGCCACTCGCGCGAGAGCTGTCAGCGCTATCTCGGCAGCTTCGCCGGCACCCCGAACCTGTTCGTCAGCGTGCGCCTGCCCGGACCCGCCGGCGAGCGGCGGGTGGGGACGCTCACTGCCTATCGCAATCCCCATCACGGCACGGCCGACATCGGGATCCTGATCGGCGAGCGTACGGTGTGGGGCCAGGGCGTCGGTCTGGATGCCTTTCGCACCCTCGCCGACTGGCTGGCCGGCAACCCCGGCCTGCACAAGCTCACCGCGGGAACCCTGGCCTGCAACCACGGCATGATCCGGGTGGCGCAGCGCGCCGGCTTCAGCCTGGAAGCGGTGCGTCGGGCGCAGGAGCGGGTGGAGGGGCTGGCGGTGGACATGCACCTCTTCGCCCGCTTCGTCGCCTGAAGCGGGCGTCGCCACCCGGCATGCGCACCGCTGGCCTGACCGACACAGTCACGCCCGGGGGCGCGATGCCGATCGGCGCCAGCCCGCAAGCCAGCCTCGAGCACGCACCGCGCTGGCCGGCGCTGCCGATCGCCGTGGCCTGTCACGATGCCGGCGGCGCGAATCTGATCCTGCCCTGGCTCGATGACTGTCCGGCGGTGCGCGCGGTCATGACCGGCCCGGCGCGGATTGCCTGGGAGCGCCGCTTCGGCGATCGGCCGCTCGCCGCCGGTCTTGACGCGGCTCTGGCCGGCAGCGCGCTTCTGGTCAGCGGCACTGGCTGGGCGAGCGACCTGGAGCATCGCGCACGCCAGCTCGCCCGCGAGGCCGGTGTGCGCTCGGTGGCGGTGCTCGATCACTGGGTCAACTATCCGCAGCGCTTCGAGCGCGCCGGCACGCACTGCCTGCCCGATGAGCTCTGGGTGACCGATGATCATGCCGCGGCACTCGCGCGCGCGGTGCTGCCGGGTCTGCCGGTGCATCAGTGGGACAACCGTTATCTCGCGGAGCAGTGCGCACGGATCGGTCCGGCGCCGGGCGATGGCAGCGTGCTGTATGTGCTCGCGCCCACGGCGCGCGCCGGGGCCGCGCTGGGCGAGTCGCCAGGCGTCGATGAATGGGAGGCGCTCGAGTGGTTC
>NZ_CEXFHW010000052.1:0-21109 GCF_982640115.1 Quisquiliibacterium sp.
TGCCGCGGCCTGCGACCGGATTGGCTCGCTCGCCCTGCGTCGTCTGGGCACGCTCGGCGGCAACCTCGGCTGGCGCTTCGGCGATGCCATCGGCGCCCTGCTCGCGCTCGACGCGCAGGCGCTCGACGCCCGGGATCAGTGGCGTTGCCTGAGCGAGGTGCTTGCGCTGCCTCGGCTGCCCCTGCTGGTGGCGCTGCGGGTGCGCGCAGCGGCCGCGGCCGACTGGCGCTTCGAAAAGCTCGGCGGGCGGCTCGCCTTCAGCCCCACCCGATTGAGCCTGGCCATGGCCAGGGGCTTGCCCCCCGACGACGCAGCCGACGCGGCTGACGCGGCCCTCGCGCCGGGCTGGCGTCTGGCGGCCGGCGGCGCCGGCCTGCCGGTGCGCCGCCTGCGGCGGGTGGAAGCGCTGCTGGGCGAAGATCCGGCTGCCCTGCCCGATGCCGGCCGCCTGCGCGAGGCCTGCCTGGCCGATCTCGATGCCGATGCCGTCCGCGCCGGCCTCGCCGCGCGGCTGCTGCTCGGCCATCTCGCCCACCCGAACGGCCCGCCGCCGGCGCTATTGCCGACCAGCGCGAGCGCGCGGTCGGCAGCGATCAGCGTCGACGCCCCTGCGCCCAGCGGCGCGGCCGCCGCGCTGCTCGCCCGCCTGCGCCCCCGCGCCGACAGCGCCGAGCGCCTGAGCGGCAACCCCGGCTATCACACCGACCACCTGCCCGCAGGCCTGCTGCACGGCGCGCTGGTGGGCAGCCCCCACCCGCACGCCCGGATCCTGTCGATCGACATCGGCGAGGCCGCGGCCATGCCCGGGGTACGCGCGGTGGTCACCGCGGCCGACTTCGCGGCCGACCCGCGCTACGGCCTGCGGGTGGTCGACCGCCCGGCGCTGTGCCACGACCGCGTGCGCTGCGTGGGCGATCCGGTGGCCGCGGTGGCCGCCGACACCCTCGCCCAGGCCAGGGCCGCAGCCGCGGCGGTGCGGGTCTGCTACGAGCCGCTGCCGATCGTCGACGATCCCGAGGCCGCGCTCGCGCCAGACGCGGTCGCGATCCACCCCGGCGGCAATCGCCTGCATGCCTGCAGCCTGCAGCGCGGCCATGCCGAAGCCGCGCGCGCCGCCACCGTCCACTGGGTGGCGTCGGAGTGCCATACCCCACGGCAGATGCCCGGCTTTCTCGAGACCGAAGGCGGTGTCGTCGAACCCGATGGCGCGGGCGGCCTGCATGTGCGGTTCGGCGGCCAGAACCCTGAGCGCGACCGCCAGGAGATCGCCCGCCTGCTCGGTCTGGACCCCGCCCGGGTGCGGGTGACCGCCACGCCGGTGGGCGGCTCCTTCGGCGGCAAGGACGAGCTCACCGTGCAGCCGATTGCGGCGCTGCTCGCCTGGCGCAGCCAGCGCGCGGTGCGCCTGCAGCTCAGCCGCCCCGAGTCGGTCGATCTTGGCGTGAAGCGTCACCCCATGCGCATCCGCATGCGCAGCGGCTGCGACGCCGAGGGCCGGCTCACCCTGCACGAGGTCGATGTGCTGGCCGACACCGGCGCCTATGCCACCCACGGGCCCGAGGTGCTCGACGCCGCGCGCGAGCATGCCGTGGGTCCGTACCGCTGGCAGGCGGTGTCGCTCGACGCGCAACTCGCCTACACCAACAACGGCATCGCCGGCGCGATGCGCGGCTTCGGCGCGGTGCAGGTGCAGATCGCGCTCGAGCAGCAGCTCGACCGCCTCGCCGCCGCGGCCGGGCTCGATCCCCTGAGCCTGCGTGAACGCAACCTCACCGGCCCGCTCGACCCCGGCCCGCTCGGCCAGCAGATCGTGCCCTTCGATGGCGCGCGGCTTGCGCTCGCCGCCGCGGCCGCCCATCCGCTCTGGCAGGGTCCGCGCCAGCAGACCGACCGGCGCTATCGCCGCGGCGTGGGCCTGGCCCTGGTCCATCGCAGCGACGGCTACGGCAAGGGCGGCCCCAACGGCGGACGGCTGGCCTTCGCGCTGGCGCCCGACGGCCGCTTCGAGGTGCGGGTGAGCTTCACCGAGATGGGGCAGAGCCTGGGGGATGCGGTGCGCGAGATGGCCGCCGAGGCCTTCGGCTGCGCGCCCGAGGCGGTGCGCCCGGTGCTCGGCGACTCGGCGCTCGCGCCCGACACCGGCGCGGTGGCCGCCTCTCGCGCCAGCACCCTGATCCACCGCGCCCTGCGCGAGCACGCGCCGGCCTTCCTGCGGCAGGTGGCCGCGTGGCACGCAGCCGGCGAGCCCGGCGCGCCGCCGGTGCAGCTCATCGACCTGCCCGGCGAGGAGACGCCGAGCGACATCGCCTCGGCACACCTGGTGTTCGGCGCCTGCGCCGCGCTCGCCGAGGTCTGCGTCGACACCTGGAGCGGGCAGTTGCGGGTGACCCGCATGGCGCTCTTTCCGGCGCTCGGCCCGGTGATCTCGCCGGCCGGCTATCTCGGGCAGATGGAGGGCGGCGCGCTGATGGGCCAGGGCATGGTCACGACCGAAGACCTGCCCGCCGCGCAGGGCCGCTACCCGGCGCGCAACCTCGACGACTACCTGATGCCCACGCTGCTTGATGCGCCCCACCTGGAGGTGCACCCGATCGAGACCGTGCCGGCCGACGACCGGGTGGGCCCACGCGGCGCCGGCGAGATCGGCGTGAACATCGGCGCCGCGGTCTGCGCCGCGGCGATCACCGCGGCGATCGGCCGCGCGCCCGCGCGCTGGCCGGCCGACCAAGCCGAGGTGCTGTCGCTGCTGGAGGACGGGACATGACCGAGGTGAGCTTCCTGCTCAATGGCGCGCCGGTGAGCGCGCGCGGGCCGGCCGCCCGCCGCCTGCTCGACATCCTGCGCGACGACCACGGCCTGACCGGCGCCAAGCCCGGCTGCGAGATCGGCCGCTGCGGCGCCTGTCTGGTCTGGCTCGATGACCAGCCGGTGAATGCCTGCCTGGTGATGGCCTGGCAGCTCGCCGGCCGGCGGGTGCGCACCATCGAGTCGGTGGCGGCCGACAGCGCCAGCGCGCCGGTGCGCGAGGCGCTGGCCGCCTGCGGCGCGGTGCAGTGCGGCTACTGCAGCGCCGGTCAGGTGATGGCCCTGACCTGGCTGCATCAGCACCGGCCCGGCTGCGGCCCGGCCGAGGCCAGCGCGCTGGCGGCGGGCAATCTGTGCCGCTGCGGCACCGCGCCCGGCATCGCGCGGGCCATCGACCGGCTGTTCGGCGCGCCGGGGAGCGAACCGCCGCCCGCGCGCTGACCCGGCCCGCTCAGGCAGACTGCGGGGTCAGCCGCCCCCCGCAGGACGCCCATGACCGCTTCTCCGCCCGCTTCTCCGCCCGATCCTCCGCCCGCTTCTCCCCTGCCCTCCGATAACCGGCCCGCTGATCCCCGGTTCACCGATCCGGCGCCTTCGGATCGCCCCACCGACGCCGCCGACGACGCCGCCCTGCAGGCGCAGGCCCGGCTGCTGCATGCCTGGTTCCTCGGCCTGCAGCTGATGGTGGCCAGCCGCCGCGGGCCCGAACTCGTCGGCCAGTGGATGTTCCGGCTGTTCCGGCGCCAGCACGAGGCGAAGTTCCTCTCCAGCTTCGACAAGCTCGGCCTCACCGGCCTGCCCCACGCCGTGGCCTGCGCCCGGTATCACGTGCTCTCCAACGGCATCGGCGGGGTCGCGGTGCAGTACATGGAGGAGTCCCCGCGCAAGGCCTGGGTGCGATTCCGCTATCCGCGCTGGATGTTCGACGGCCCCACGCTGTGCGGCGTGCCGGTGGAGGCGAGCCGCGGCTTCCTGGAAGGCTGGTACGCCCACAACGGCGTGTCGCTGCGCAACCCGCGGCTGGGCTTCGTGTGCGTGAGCGAGGACATGACCGGCGAGTTCGGCCTGTGCGGCTACTTCCTCGAGCACGACCATGATCTCAGCCCCGGCGAGCGGCTGCGCTTTGCCCCCGGCGAGCGCCCGCCGCGCTGGGATCCGGCCCGCCAGCCGCAGCCCCCCGAAGCGCAGTGGAGCGCGCAGCGCCTGCGCAAGGCCGCCCGCAACTACGCGCTGGAGTACCTGCGCAACGGCATCGCCGAGCTCACCGGGCTGATCGGCCCGCAGGCCACGGCCGAACTCGCCGGCCGCTCGGCCTGGCTGATCGGCATGCAGTACTGGCGCGAGACCGCCGCGCTGGTGGGCGCGCGCGACGGCGGCGCCGACTGCGCGGCCGACTACCTCGCCCGCATGCTGCGCGGCATGGGCGATGACTGCACGGTGCTGCCCGGCGCCACCGACAGCGCCGCGGTGCTGGAACAGCGCGGCCTGCGCGTGCTGCGCGACATTGCCGATCCGGCCGAGCGCGAACTGCTCTGGCAGGCCTGGTGCGAGCTCTGGCACGGCGCGCTGGCCGCGCACGAGGCGCTGCCGAGCGCCACGCTGGCGCGCATCGACGCGGGCGGCGAGCCCGGCGTCCGCTGGACCCTCGTGGCCGGCATCTCGGCCTGAGCCACCCGCGCCGATACCCTTCCGATCACGCTCCCTTCCGATCACGCCCCCACTGCACCCCGGAGACCCCCGATGGCCGTCCACGAGATCCTGCGCATGGGCGATGCCCGCCTGCTGCGCCGCGCCGAGCCGGTGCAGGCCTTCGACACGCCGCAGCTGCATGCCCTGGTGGCCGACCTCTTCGACACCATGCGCGCCGCCGGCGGCGCCGGTCTGGCCGCGCCGCAGATCGGCGTGAACCTGCGGGTGGTGGTGTTCGGCACCGGCCAGCCGATCGCGCGCTACCCCGATGCCCCGCCGGTGCCGGTGACGGTGCTGGTCAATCCGGTGCTCGAGCCGATCGGCACCGAGGAGCAGGAGGGCTGGGAGGGCTGCCTGAGCGTGCCCGGCCTGCGCGCGGTGGTGCCGCGCTTCCGGCATCTGCGCTATCACGGCCACGACCCGCACGGCGCGCGCATCGACCGCACGGTGTCGGACTTCCATGCGCGGGTGGTGCAGCATGAGTGCGACCACCTCGACGGGCTGCTCTTTCCGATGCGGGTGCGCGACTTCAGCCGCTTCGGCTTCACCGAGGTGCTGTTCCCCGAGGGTCTGCCCGGCGCTGCGGGCAACCCTGCGCCACGAGGGGACTGAGCCGCTCGGCTACACTCGGCTCACCCCCATCCGAACCGAGCCGACGCCATGCCGCTGGACAGTACCCTGGACACCCTGCGCACCCTGGTCGCCTTCGACACCGTCAGCAGCCGCAGCAACCAGGCCCTGATCGACTGGGTGGCCAACCGCCTCGACGACCACGGCATCCGGGCCACCATCCAGGCCGGCGACGAACCCGGCAAGGCCAACCTCTTCGCCACCATCGGCCCGGCCGACGAGCCCGGCGTGATGCTCTCGGGGCATTCCGATGTGGTGCCGGTGGCCGGCCAGGACTGGTCCTGCGATCCCTTCACCCTCACCGCCCGCGATGACCGCTGGCTCGGCCGCGGCAGCGCCGACATGAAGGGCTTCATCGCCTGCTGCGTGGATGCCATTCCGCGCTTCAAGGCCGCCGGCCTGCGCACGCCGGTGCACCTCGCGCTCTCGTACAACGAGGAGAGCAACATGCACGGCATGCGCCTGCTCGCCCGGCAGATCGGCGAGGCACCGGTGCGCCCGGCGGCCTGCATCATCGGCGAGCCCACCCGCATGCGGGTGGTGGTGGCCAACAAGGGCACCGCCATCTACCGCTGCCGGGTGCGCGGCTTCTCGGTGCACTCCTCGCTGCGTCATCAGGGCGTGTCCGCCGTGGAGATGGCCGCCGAGGTCATCGTCTTCCTGAACCGGCTGCAGGAGGAGCTCACCCGCGCCGAGCGCCATGACGGCTTCGAGTTCCCGCACACCAGCGTGCACGCCGGCCTGATCCAGGGCGGCACCGCGCACAACATCACCGCGAAAGACTGCGAGTTCCTGTTCGAGATCCGCGCCCTGCCCGGCGTGTCGGCGCCGGCCGTGCTCGCCCGCATCCGCCAGCACTGCGACACCGAGCTGGTGCCGCGCATGCGCCGCATCGATCCCTCCTGCGGCATCAGCATCGAGGAGATCCTCGATGCGCCCGGGCTGGACGAGCGCGGCAACCGCTCGCTGGCCGACGCGCTGATGCCGCTGTGCGGCTGCGACGCCCCGGGCCGCGTGAGCTTCGGCACCGAGGCCGGCATGCTGCAGGAGGCGGGCGTGCCCACCGTGGTGTGCGGCCCCGGCGAAATCCGCGTGGCCCATCAGCCCGACGAGTATGTCGAGGGCAGCCAGCTGCAGGCCTGCCTGGAGTTTCTGGATACGCTGGGGGCGCGGCTGCGCAGAGGGGCGCTGGTGGCGGGGTAGGCTCGCCTGCGGCTGCGTCTGCCAGGCGCGGGTGTCTGGTCAATGGCCGGGGCGATTCACGGGTAGCTCGGCCCTGGGTAACGGATCTGATGATAGGACTGCGCCTTCGCATCGCGCAGGATGTTGTAGAAGCACGCGTCTGCGCCACCGAAGGGACGGATCACCAGCGGTTCGATGAGAACGGTTTCGCGCAATGACCAGCCGGGAGGCAGTGCCACGTCGGTCGTGGGCTTGCCGTCGGCCGTCGCGTGCATGACGGCCTCTTCCCCACGGGGGCCCTGAAGCAGAAAAGCGCGCCCCTCGAAGACCAGCTCGTGGCATTTGCTGGTGACGATGATGCCCAATTGGCCCGGACGGATATGCCCTGGATCGCATCCGCCCTCAGGCGGTGAGCAGTCGACGGCTTCGACCCGCGACAGCTCGATCCAGGTGTGGCCGTCGCTTTCAATGACCCGCCGGCAGCGTTCGCCCGCACAGTCCGGCGGCGCGCTGGGCGAGCGAGCAAAGCAGGATCGCGTGAACATCGTGTGCCGGTCGCTGTTCTTCTGGTTGTACCCGCCAGGTCTGTACGCAGCCCAGGCTTGGTCGGATATCGGGGCCGGGCCGCCGGCGATCACCACCGTCCTCGTCCGTCCCATCAGCATCTCCCTGGCAACGACGGCGCCATGCTGCTGGTTGATGCAGGCCACGTCTGCGGGCCACGGAGATGGCGTCGTGTCATAACGAATGCCGGCCTGCTTCGCATCGGGCAGGCTGCTGCAGCCTGCGGTGGCGCAGAGGATGCCGGCGAGCAGCCAGACGGCTCTGCGTTCGGATAGGGCACGTGGCTGACGCCACTGCGCCAGGAAGGCGGCGGTCATGCCCCGCGCTCAGCGTGTCGTCATCATCGACTTGATCTGATCGAGCGTCAGATAGCCCTTCTTGTCCTTGTCGATCCTGTCGAAATTCTTGGCCACGCGCGGCATGCCGGCCTTGGCCTCGTCCAGTGTCAGGCGCCCGTTGCCGTCCTTGTCGGCCGCCGCGAAGACCTTCGCAACATCGTCAGCGTCGGGCTTCTGTGCCTGCGCATGGACACAGGTTGTCCCGACGAGCGCAACCGCCAGTGCGGCCATGACGCGGGGAATCCGAGTGGACTTCATCAGCAACTCCAGGGGGGCTGGTTGAGGGATCGGGAGAGCACGGGTATTCAGGGCTGGGCTGCGATCTGCTCGCCCAGCGAAGCAGCCCAACGGTCGATGGCAGGCACGAGCGCGTCGACGCTGATGCGTGTCCTGGGGTCGTCTGCGCGCCCGATGGACTTGCCGCTGATCTGGTAGAGAGACTCCCGCCAGGGTCGGGCGGCACCGGCGACGGTCAGACGAAGTTCGAGCGTCGCAGCCGCCTCCAGCGCCTTGCCCAGCGCCTTGTCCTTGATCGGTCCGGTGACCAGGCGCAGCGGAACCAGGTCGAGCGCTGTCTTGCCTTCGGGCTGCGCGATGACGGCGGTCAGGGCCACCTGCAGGGTGGCGTCGGCATCTTCAGGCGCAGCCGTCAGCTTGAAGCGGCCACCCAGTCGGGCCCGCAACTGGGCGTCTGCGCGGGCCAGCAGATCGTCGGCCAGCGCATCGTCGACACCGTCGAACCGCGCGTCGGCCGGGAAGCGCCTGACCGGCAGGATGCACAGCGTCCGGATCGGTCGGCCGGTCAGCTCGGGATCGGTGTAGCTCAGATAGCGGTCTCTGACAGGACCGGCCTTGCCCAGTCGGGCGTAGTCGCTGAGAAAGCCCGAGCCCGCGGTTTGCGCACCCGCTGGCTGCGCGCTCAGACCCAACAGCAGGGTCGTGCATGCGAGTGCAGCGAGGCCGATGCGAAGGAGAGGTTCGGGTCTCATGCTGCTTCCTTGGAAAGGTTGGCCGCCCGAGACCAGCGGACCTGCAACTGGACTGGGGATGCCCGGGAGTCAGGCCCGACCGCATGGCAGCGGCCCGCCACGACCATGGTAAGCGGGCACTTCTGGTGTGTGGGTACGGCTACATGACTTCTTGTGACAAGACTGTCATCTGCCCGACGGTGGTTTCTGCACGCGCATCGGGCCGCCGCCTGGCGGCGCTCAGGGCTTCGGCGGCAGCCTCAGGCTCACGCGCTGGCCGCCTTCTTCGAGGCGCTCGAAGTTCAACTCGCCGCCGAGCCTTTGGGCCACCTGCCGGACGATGGCCAGCCCCAGGCCGGTGCCGGGCACACCGCGGCTGCCTTCGCCGCGCGCGAAGGCTTCCTGCATGCGCATGGCCTTGTCCGGCGTCATGCCCTCGCCCCGGTCTTCGACGCTGATGCATGCTCCGTCAAGGGTGCTGGCCACCATGACGCGCACAGGCGGGCGACCGTGCTTGAAGGCGTTGTCGATCAGGTTGGTGATGACGCGCTCGACCAGGAGCGCATTGGCCGGCGCATGCTCGAGCCGGACCGGCGCCATGACGACGGGTGGCTGCTCGACATGGTCGAAGGCGGCGGCGGCGGCGCGTGCCAGGGCCGCCAGATCGACGGTCTCATCCAGGGCGAGTTCTTCGGCAAGCACGAAGTCAAGAAAACTGCCCACCAGCCGGTCAGCCTGCTCGACTTCGCTCACGATGGTCTGCACGCGAGGGCGGTTGTCCCGGGAATCGGGCAGCAATTCAGCGGCAAGCCGGATGCGCGCCAGGGGGCCGCGAAGGTCATGGGAGACTCCACCCAGCAAGACCCGCCGCTCCCGTTCGTAACGCTGGATCCGCCGCTGCAATTCGGCGTACGCGGTGGCAATCGCCACCACTTCCGTCACACCTTCGGCCGGTCGGTTCAGACGCGTCGCGGCATGGGCGTCCTTGCCGGGCTCCTGAGACTCGATCGTTGTGCGCAAACGCTCCAGTGGCAGTGACACGCGGCGCGCAAAGAACCAGCTGGATACGCCCACCAGCAGCAGCACGGCCGCAGCGCCGAAGGTCAATCGGTTCGACCAGGCGGGAAGGACGGGCTGGCCCGTCACCCCCACCCACACCGCGGGCGATGCGGCTGGTTCCGATCGCATGCGCAGCCAGAACGTGGGCGCGGGAGCCTTCGTTTCCAAGGCCACTTCGTCGACGTTCACCCCTCTTCGGCCGAGTTCGTGCATCAGGGCCTGCACGCCGGGCAGCCCCGTGACGCGCACCGCCGAGGGCACGTCGGGATCGGTGCGGCGTTCGATGGTCCTGGGCGCATCGGGCAGGGCCGTGCCGCCGGCGGCGCCGGCCAGCTCTGGCGCCAGGATCTCGGCATAAGGCTCGGCCAGAACGACCGATCGATCGAGGAAGACCAGCAAGCCGAACAGCGCCGTCGCACAGGCGACGACAACTGCCTGAGCGATCAACAGCCGGGCGAAAAGGCTGTCCAGGCGGCGCCCGCCGGGCTTTGCCGTGCCGCCCTTTGCGGTCACCGCGCGATCAGGCCGAGCGCGGGACAAAGACGTAGCCCTCACCCCGGATGGTGTCGATCCAGCCGCGGCCAGGACCGTGCTTCATGAGCTTGCGCCGCAACCTGTAGACCTGCGCATCCACTGTCCGGTCGAGCGGCCGGTACGCTCCCGCCTGCACCTGGGCGCTGAGTTGCTCGCGGGTTCGCGGCTTTCCAGGTGTTCGCGCCAGTTCGAGCAGCAGCTTGAATTCGATGCTGGTCAGCGCAACGCACTCGCTGCCGATGCGGACTTCGCGCTGCAGCAGGTCGATCGTCATTCCGTCAAACCGCAACATCGCGGGTGCCGTGCGTTCGGGAGCCTGCCGTCGAATCAAGGCCCGTATGCGTGCAACCAACTCACGTCTGTCGAAGGGCTTCGCGAGGTAATCGTCGGCGCCGATCTCGAGACCGAGCACCTTGTCCAGTGGCTTGCCGCGGGCGGTGAGCATCAGGATACCCAGGTGAGGATGGGCCGCTCGCCAGGCGCGGCAGAGGTCCAGGCCGTTCGCGTCGGGCAGCATCAGGTCCAGCAACACCACGTCGGGCCGCAGCTGCGCCAGGGCCCTGTCCCCGTCTCTGCCAGCCAGTACCGCATGAACCGCCCAACCCTCGCGGGCCAGGAGTTGACACAGCATCTCGGATAGCGTGGCGTCGTCATCGACGACCAGGATCAAGGGCTGGCTCATGCGGCGGAAGTGTAGAAGCCCCGCAAGTATCCGGGCAATCCATCCTGCCCGCCGCGCGCCGCCAGCCCTTGGGTCGGCCCACGGCCCCATGCGTCAATCGGGTCCGGCCGCCCGCACGACACGGAAACCGCCAAAGACGCACCGGGCGGAAGGGTTGAACCGGTAGCGAAACGCCGAGCGGGTGCTCCCGGGGTCGTCGATCCAGGAGCCGCCGCGCACCACGCGGCGTTCGCACGCCCCTGTCGTGCGCGCCGACCCGTCATCGGGCGCGCCGGCATGACCGTCTGCATGACAGTCCTCGGTCCATTCCCACGCATTGCCGATCATGTCGTGCAGACCGAACCCGTTGGCCTGGTACCGTCCGACCGGTGCCGTGAAGAAGTGGCCGTCGCTGCACCCATGCTCGGCCGCCCACCCATGGCCGCCGGGACCACGGGTCTGGTCAGCCACATTCGCATGCCGGCAGGCCTCGTCAGGGTTGTCCCCCCATGGCCTTGAGCCGGCGGTGCCGGCCCGCGCGGCGTACTCCCACTGGGCCTCGCTCGGCAACCCATAGCGCTGCCCGGTCTGTCCGCTCAGCCAGCGGACATAGGCCTGCGCGTCGTTCCAGCTCAGGCACACCGCGGGATGATCGTCACTCTGCTCGAAACCCGGATCGCGCCAGCTGCGCCCGGCTCGCCATCCCCACTTGCGGTCCACCCATGCGTAGCAGCCCTGATGCCCTCCCACATTACGCTCGGCATCGGTCACATGGCCGCTCGCCGCCACGAAACGCCCGAACTGCCCGCGCGTGATCTCGGTCTTGCTCATCGCAAACACCGACACCGCCACCCGGCGTTGCGGCCCCTCTCCCCTGTCGCGCCCGGCCTCTCCCTCCGGGCTGCCCATCAGGAAGCTGCCCGCCGGTATCGTCATCATCCCGGGGCACTCCGCGCAATCGCGCACGCCGCCGGCAGGGGGTTGTGGCTGCCCCCAGGCAATGCCCGCCACGAAAAACATCACTGCGCAACCAAACGCCGGTGGGATCATCGTCTTCATCATGTCGCTGGGTTCCAGATGAGCGCCGCTCGGGGAAGCGGCATCCGCCAGCCTGCGCTGCCCGAACCCCGCCCCCCGCTGATGCCGCACAGCAGGAATCTGCACAGCATGAAGCCCCTGCTGCAGGCGGGAGAGCGACATGATCGGTCTTGCCGCTGGAGATGACCACTTCGCGCAGCAAGCCGCGCCCTCGGCCACCCCAGGCCCCTGTGCGACAATCCGGCCGACCCGCCCCGCAGCTTGCCGCTGACCGTCTTTCCCACCCAGCCTCGGCCTATCCCGCATGACCGCTTTCTGGACGGTGCTCGCCGTGCTGGCGTGCCTGGCCACCGCCTCCCTGGTGTGGCCGCTGCTGCGCGCCGCGCCGGCCAGATCCCCCACCGATGACGATGCCGCGCGCCGCCTCGCGATCTACCGCGACCGCCGGCGCGAGATCGAGGCCGACCAGGCCGCTGGCCGGCTGACCGACGCCGAGGCTGCCCGGGCGCTCGACGAACTTGCCGCCGAGGCCGAACAGCAGTTCTCGGCACCGGCCGCCAGCACCACCAGCAGCCGGGTGCCGGTGGCCCTCGTGGTGGGCGCGGCGCTCTTCGTGCCGCTGCTGGCCGCGGTCATCTACGACCGCACCGGCGCGCCCGGCGCCGTGGCCATGGACGAGCACGAACTGCGCGGCGAGCCCAGCCCGGCGCGCATCGCGCAGGCCATCCCCAGCCTGGAAGCCCGCACCCGCGACAAGCCCGACGATGCCGAGGCCTGGGCCATGCTCGCCGAGGCCCGCCGCATCCAGGGCGATCTGCCGGCAGCGGCCACCGCCTTCGCGCAGGCCAACCGCCTGCTCAAGCCGCCCAGTGCCCGCCTCCTGGCCGACCATGCCGATGTGCTGGTGGCGATCGCCGGCGGCGAGTTCGGACCCGAGCCGCTGGCGCTGCTCGAGCGGGCGCTGGCCACCGACCCCAACGACACCAAGGCGTTGGCCATGATGGGTGCGGCCCGCTATCGGGCCGGCCGCACGGCCGATGCGCTGGCGCTGCTCACCCGGCTGCGCGACTCGCTGCCGCCCGAATCCTCCCAGGTGGCCGCCATCGCGCCGGTGATCGAACGGCTGCGCGAGGAGCTTGGCCAGCCGGCGACGGGCGCCGGCGCAGCGGGCAAGGCATCGCCAACCACGCCCGCACCCGCGCCCCCGACTGGCGGCAGCGCACCCACGGCCAGCACGACCGCAGCCGTCGTCGCCGGCCGCGTCGAGATCGCCCCCGCGCTGGCCGCCCGGCTGCCTGCCGGCGCCACGCTCTTCATCTCGGCGCGCACCCCCGAGGGCCCGCGCATGCCGCTGGCGGCGCGCCGCCTCACCCCCGGCGCCTTCCCGCTCGCCTTCGAGCTCACCCAGGCCGATGCCATGGGCGGCACGCCTCGCGCCTGGGCGACCGGCCCGGTGGTGATCGAGGCCCGACTGAGCCGCAGCGGCCAGGCGCTGCGCGAGAGCGGCGATCTCTTCGGGGTCAGCGCGCCGGTGACCGCGGGCGAGCGGTCCCTGGTGATCCGCATCGACCAGGTCGTGCCGTGACACCCGGCAGCGGGGCAGACGGGCTCTCGGCCGAGGGGCTGGTCTGCAGCCTGGGCAACCGCACCCTCTTCAAGGGTCTGAGCCTGGCCGTAGCGCCCGGCCAGTGGCTGGCGCTCACCGGTGAGAACGGCGCGGGCAAGTCCACCCTGCTGCGCATCCTCGCGGGGCTGCTGCGCCCGGCCGCCGGCACGCTGCACTGGCAGGGCCGGCCCATGCGCGCCGGCGACCCCTTCTGGCACGCGCAGGTGCTCTACCAGGGTCATGCCAGCGGCTGGAAGGACCTGCTCAGCGCCGAAGAGAACCTCGCCCAGCAGGCCGAGCTGGATCTGGCCGCGCTCGGTGCGGCCGAGCGGCGGCAGCGGGTGGACGCCGCGCTCACCCGCGCCGGCATCGCCCGCCAGCGGCGACTGAGCTTCGCGCGGCTGTCGGCCGGCCAGCGCCGGCGCGTGGCGCTCGCCCGGCTGGCGCTCGGCCCGCGCCCGCTCTGGCTCCTGGATGAACCGAACACCGCGCTCGATGCCGACGGGCAGACGCTGTTCGCCGCGCTGCTCGACGAGCATCTCGCGGCGGGCGGCTGCGCGGTGGTGGCCAGCCACCTGCCGGTGCCGGCCCGACACGCCGGGATCGGCCTGCGGCTCGAGGGCGCCTCGCGATGAGCGCCGCGCCCGGCCCCATGCCCGCCGCGGCCCCGCTGCCGGCGCTGCAGGCCCTCGGGCTCGTCTGCCGGCGCGACCTGCGTCTGGCGCTGCGCTCGCGGGCCGAGCTCGCCCTGGTGCTGGTGTTCTTCCTGCTGGTGATGACCCTGTTCCCGCTCGGCGTGGGGCCCGAGCCGGCGCTGCTCGCCCGCATCGCGCCCGGCATTGCGTGGGTGGCGGCGCTGCTCGCCTCGCTGCTCTCGCTGCCGCGGCTGTTCGCCAACGACCATGCCGATGGCAGCCTGGAGCAGCTGGTGCTGGCCCCGGCCAGCCTGCCGGCGCTGGTGGCCGGCAAGGTGCTGGCGCACTGGCTCACCACCGGCCTGCCGCTGGTGCTGCTCGCACCGCTGGCCGCGCTGCAGTTCGGTCTGGCGCTCGAGCCGGCAGCGGCGCTGGTGGCCGGTCTTGCCCTGGGCACCCCCACGCTGTCCTGGCTGGGCGCGGTCTGCGCCGCGCTCACCCTGGGCACCCGGGCTGGCGGCGCCCTGCTGGCCCTGCTGGTGCTGCCGCTGGCGGTGCCGGTGCTGATCTTCGGCGCCGGCGCGGCCGAGGCGGTGGCGGGCGGCCTGGGCGCGGGCGCGCACCTCTCGCTGCTGGGCGCCGGCCTGATCGGCAGCTGCGTTCTCGGTCCCTTCGCCACGGCGCTCGCGGTTAGAATCGCCCACGAATAGTCATGGCCGCCTCCTCCTGGTTCCGCTTCGCCTCTCCGGCGGCATTCCATCCCCTCGCCGGCCGGCTGGCCACGATCTTCGGCTGGGCCGCGGCGCTGCTGGCTGCGGCCGGCCTGTGGGTGGGCTTCGGCGTCGCGCCCACCGATTACCAGCAGGGCGAGGCCTACCGGATCATCTTCATCCATGTGCCGGCGGCCTGGATGGCCATGTTCACCTACCTGGTGATGGCCGGCTGGTGCGCCGCCTCGCTCATCTGGAACACCCGCCTGTCGGCCATGATGGCCCAGGCGCTCGCGCCCACCGGCGCGCTGTTCGCGTTCATCGCGCTCTGGACCGGCGCGCTCTGGGGCCGACCCACCTGGGGCGCCTACTGGGTCTGGGATGCCCGGCTCACCTCCACCCTGATCCTGCTCTTCCTGTACCTCGGCTACATGGCGCTGCGCGCAGCCATCGACGACCCGCGCCGGGCCGATCGGGCCAGCGCGCTGCTCGCGCTGGTGGGGGTGGTGAATGTGCCGATCATCTACTTCTCGGTGCGCTGGTGGAACACCCTGCACCAGGGCGCGAGCGTGTCGCTCACCGCCGCGCCCAAGATGGCCCAGACCATGCTGCTGGCCATGCTGCTGATGGCCCTGGCCGCGTGGTGCTACACCATCGCGGTGGCCATGCACCGGGTGCGCAGCATCATCCTCGAACGCGAGGCTGGCGCCGACTGGGTGCAAAGACTGGCCACCGAGCGCGACTGACACGGCTACCTTCCCAGGAACTGCAATGACCGATTTTCTGCACATGGGTGGCTATGGCTGGTTCGTCTGGGGCTCGTACGGGGTGGCGGCGCTCGCCCTCGCGCTCGAGCTCGTCGCACTGCGCCAGCGCCGGCGCAACGCCCTTGCCCAGGCCCGCGAGGCCGGCCAGGCCGCGCCATGAAGCCGCGTCATCGCCGCATGGCCTGGATCGCCGCCGGCGTGGCGGCGCTGGGCATCGCTGCCGCGCTGGTGCTCAATGCCTTCAGCAGCAACCTGGTGTTCTTCTTCACGCCCACCCAGATCGCCAGCGGCGAGGCGCCGCAGGGCCGCACCTTCCGGGTGGGCGGCCTGGTCGAGGCCGGCAGCGTGCGCCGCGAGGGCGACGGCACCATGGTGCGCTTCCGGGTGACCGACAATGCCCGCACCATCGATGTCGCCTATCGCGGCATCCTGCCCGACCTCTTCAAGGAAGGGCGTGGCGTGGTCGCGCAAGGCCAGGTGCAGGCCGACGGCTCGTTCAAGGCCAGCGAGGTGCTGGCCAAGCACGACGAGAACTACATGCCCCCCGAAGCCGCCGAAGCCCTCAAGCGCGCCGGCCATCCGGTGGGCGCGCCCCAGCAGTTCCTCGACAAATCCCAGAAGAGCGTGCGCCCATGACCGCAATCCCCTCCCGGCGGAGCGTGCGCCCATGACCGCCGAGATCGGCCAGTTCGCCCTGGCACTCACGCTGCCGCTGCTGCTCGCGGCCAGCCTGCTCGCGCTGGGCGGCGCCTGGCGCGGCCATGAGCGCCTGATGGCGGTGGCCACGCCGGCCACGCTGTGCGCCTTCGGGCTGGTGCTGCTCGCCGGCGTGATGCTGGTCTCGCTGTTCGTGAACAACGACTTCTCGGTGCTGCTGGTGGCGCAGCACTCCAACCAGTCGCTGCCACTGGCCTATCGGGTGGCGGCCTCCTGGGGCTCGCACGAGGGCTCGATGCTGCTCTGGCTGCTGATGCTCACCGGCTGGAGCGCGGCGGTGGCGCTGTTCTCGGGCTCGCTGCCGCGCAGCCTGCGGGCGCGGGTGCTGGGCTGCCTGGGACTCATCTCGGTGGGGCTGCTGCTGTTCCTGCTCTTCACCTCCAACCCCTTCGACCGCATGGTGCCGGCGCCGCGCGACGGGCGTGACCTCAACCCCCTGCTGCAGGACCCGGGCATGGTGTTCCACCCGCCGCTGCTCTACATGGGCTATGTCGGCTTCTCGGTGGCCTTCGCCTTCGCGGTGGCCGGCCTGCTCGAGGGCCGATTCGATGCCGCCTGGGCGCGCTGGGCGCGGCCCTGGACCACCGTGGCCTGGTGCTTCCTCACCCTGGGCATCTGCCTGGGTTCGTTCTGGGCCTACTACGAGCTGGGCTGGGGCGGCTGGTGGTTCTGGGACCCGGTCGAGAATGCCTCCTTCATGCCCTGGCTGGTGGGCACCGCGCTGATCCATTCCCTGGCGGTCACCGAGAAGCGCGGCAGCTTCCGCAGCTGGACCGTGCTGCTCGCCATCCTGGCCTTCAGCCTGTCGCTGCTCGGCACCTTCCTCGTGCGCTCGGGCGTGCTCACCTCGGTGCATGCCTTTGCCACCGACCCCACCCGCGGCGTGTTCATCCTGATCTTCCTCGCCCTGGTGATCGGCGGCTCGCTGGCGCTGTTCGCCTGGCGCGCGCCGGCGATCGGCGCCGGGCCGGGCTTCGGCGCGGTCTCGCGCGAGTCCTTCCTGCTGGCCAACAACATCCTGCTGGTGGTGGCCATGGCCGCGGTGCTGCTCGGCACGCTCTATCCGCTGGCGCTCGACACCCTCGGGCTGGGCAAGATCTCGGTCGGGCCGCCCTACTTCGACACGGTGTTCTATCCGCTGATGGCGCCCGCGCTCTTCCTGATGGGGGTGGGGCCCTTCGCGCGCTGGCGGCAGGCCGAGCTGCCCGATCTCGCCCGGCGGCTGCGCTGGGCGCTGGCCGTGGCGGTGGCCGCCGCGCTGCTGCTGCCCTTCACCCTGGGCAGCTGGCGCCCGATGGTCAGCCTGGGCCTGCTGCTCGCCCTGTGGATTGCCGCGAGCGTGGTGGTCGGGCTGCTCGAGACCGCCCGCGCCGGCGGCCAGTTGCGCTGGCAGCGGCTGCGGCTGCTCTCGGGCAGCCAGTGGGGCATGCATCTGGCCCATCTCGGCATCGCGGTGTTCGTGGTCGGGGTCACGCTGGTCAAGGGCTATGAGACCGAAAAGGAGCACAAGCTCGCGGTAGGCGCCACGCTCGCGATGGGCGACTACCGCCTGCGCTTCGACCGCCTCGAGCCGGTGACCGGGCCCAACTACGATGCCCTGCGCGGCACATTCACCCTGCTGCGCGAAGAGCGTACGGTGGCGGTGCTCAGCCCCGAGAAGCGGGTCTACCGGGCGTCGAAGCAGCCGATGACCGAGGCGGCCATCAACCGCAGCCTCACCCGCGATGTGTACCTGTCGATGGGCGAGCCCCTGCCCGATGGCGCCTGGGCGATCCGCGCCCAGATCAAGCCCTTCGTGAACTGGATCTGGCTGGGCTGCGTGCTGATGGCCCTGGGCGGGTTCACCGCGGTGCTCGATGCCCGCTATCGCCGGGCCGGCGCGCGCCGTGGCGCCACGGCCCAGGCCAGGACCGTCACGCCGTGAAGGCGCTGCGCTACCTGTTGCCCCTGGCGGTGTTCGCCGCCATCGGCTTTTTCCTGCTCAAGGGACTCGATCGCGACCCCCGCCATGTGCCCTCGCCGCTGATCGGCAAGCCCGCGCCCGCCGTGGCGGTGCCGGTGCTGGGCGATGCCACGCAGCGCTGGTCGCCCGAGCAGATGCGCGGGCAGGTGTGGCTCCTGAATGTCTGGGGTTCGTGGTGCGCGGCCTGCCAGGTGGAGCATCCGCTGCTCAACCAGCTTGCCGCGCGGCAGATTGCGCCGGTGGTGGGGCTGGCCTGGAAGGACGCGCCCGAAGCCTCGCAGGCCTGGCTGGCGAAGCTCGGCAACCCCTACACCCTGAGCGTGTCCGACAGCGACGGCCGCGCAGCCATCGACTGGGGCGTCTATGGCGCGCCCGAGACCTTCGTGATCGACAAGGCCGGCATCGTGCGCGACAAGCATGTCGGAGCGCTCACCGCCGAGGTGATCGAGCAGCGGCTGGTGCCGCTGATCGCGCGCCTGAAGACCCCATGAGCCAGTCTGGACCGCTCAGGCGCGAGGCCGCACTCGCGCCGCTCGACGCCGCCGGCCAGGCCCGGCTGAAGGCGCTCTCGGAAGAACTGCGCTGCCTGGTCTGTCAGAACCAGACCCTGGCCGATTCCCATGCCGACCTCGCCATCGACCTGCGCAATCAGGTGCATGAGCTCATCGCCGCCGGCCAGACCGACGCGCAGATCCGCGCCTACATGGTCGAGCGATACGGCGACTTCGTGCTCTACAAGCCGCCGGTGCAGGGCAATACCGCGCTGCTCTGGGGCGGGCCCTTCGCCCTGCTGGCGGTGGGCGGGCTGGTCTGGACGCTGGTGCAGCGACGCAGCCGGCTGGCCGCGGCCCCGGCATCCGTGGCGCCCAGCGATCGTGGGCGGCGGCTGCTCGATGATTGAGCGGGCTCGACAGAGGCGGCCCTCGGACCGTCGACATCCCAGCTATATATCGCTAGCATGCAATATATGCGAGCGAGGCTGATCGCGCATTCGAAAGAAATTCGCGAAGACGGCTCGATCATTGAGATCGTCATCTGGGAGCTCCCGAAGCCCCTACATCCGAGCTCCCATGGTTTCAAGTACCGCCTCTACTATGGCTGCGGCGGCATTGACCGGGTACGGTACGACAACGAACGCGGCAAGGGAGACCATCGCCACATCGATGGCATGGAGAAGCCCTATGCGTTCAGGTCGATTGACCGATTGCTCGACGACTTCGAGCGCGACATCGCCATGTGGGGTGCGGCATGAAGGCAATCATCGAGGTCTCACGGCGCGGGGCTGCGCTCAGATCCGCTCGGGCCCAACTGATGTCCTCACGGCGCGGTGTGACGCCCGACTTCATGCTGAGCTTCGAATCCGCGAGAACCTTGTTCGCCGAACTCACGCCAGCGAGGATGGACCTGCTGGGCACACTCCGGAACATCGGTCCATGCAGTGTCTATGCACTTGCCAAGGCCGCAGAACGAAACTATTCGAATGTCCACACGGATGTCAGCCGACTCGAGGAATTGGGCCTGATGGAGCGCACCACCGGCAACCGGGTGTCGGTGCCCTTTGAATCGATCGAGATCCGGCTGCCCCTCACCCAGGAGGCCTGAGTCAGCGCCGGCGCGCCTTGCGCCGCCGCTCGAGTTCATCGTAGAGCGCCACGAACTCGGCAGTGAGCTTGTGCGAGGGCGCCATGGCGATCAGCGGCACGCCGGCATCATGCGACTCGCGCACCTTCACCGAGGCCGAGAGCCGGGTGGGCAGCACCGGCAGCTTCTCGTCGATGAGCGCCTGCACGATGCGCTGCGGCTGGCTGGCCCGTGCCTGGAACTGGTTGACCACGATGCCCTCCACGCGCAGCTTCGGGTTGTGGTCGTCCCGGATCTCTTCCACCGACTCGAGCAGCCCGTAGAGCGCCTGGCGCGAGAAATCGTCGCAGTCGAAGGGGATGAGGCAGCCGTCGGCCGCGATCAGCGCCGAGCGGGTGTAGAAGTTGAGCGCCGGCGGGGTGTCGATGACGATTTCGTCGAAGCCCTCGAGCTCGTCGAGCGCCTTGCGCAGCTTCAGGATCTTGGAGCGGGACTCCAGCCGCGAGTGCAGATCGGCCAGCGCCGGGCCCGAGGGCATCAGCGACAGGCCGGCCACCGGGGTGTCGTGCACGAATTCATCGATGGCCATGGACGAGAGCCGCAGCGCGAGGCTCTGCTCGAAGAAGTCGGCCACCGTGGGCGCGGCCTGCGCGGCGGCCTCGCCGAGCAGGTAGCGCGATGCATTGCCCTGGGTGTCGAGATCGACCAGCAGCGTGCGCCGGCCGCGGGCCGCGGCGATGGCCGCGAGATTGACGGCGATGGTCGACGTGCCGACCCCGCCCTTCTGATTGAAGACCCCGCGTTTCATGACGTGACGATACCACCGGCGAGGCGGGCCGCTCTCAGCGGGCCACCGGCACCCGTCCGAGCTGCCGGGCAACCCCGAGGTTGAGCACCGCCACCGCGGCCAGCAGCCAGCCCGCCGCGGCCCAGCCGCCCGCTGCGCTGGCCGCCGCCGCCGCCAGCGGCGGCAGGATGAACTGCCCGAGCGCGGAGCCCTGCTGCATCAGCCCGGTGGTGGTGGCCACCGCCCCGGGATGCGGCGCCACCCGGGGCGCGGTGGCGAACAGCGTGCCCGGGATCATGCCGCCGGCGGCCGACAGCGCCAGCGCCGCGCCGTAACGCAGCGCGAAGGACAGATCGGGTGTGAAGGCCAGGATGGCCGCCATCGCCATCACCACCGAGGCAGAGCCGAGCAGCCATTGGCGCGGGGTGCCGCGACCGAGCATCACGCCGGCCAGGAGATTGCCGGTGACATTGGCCGCCACGCCCAGCGCCGACAGGCTCGCGGCCAGCCCCGCGCCCAGGCCCGCGGCCTGGTACACGCTGGGCAGAAAGCTGAACACCGTGATGAACTGGCCGGCATACAGACCGAAGCAGATCGACAGCCACCAGGCACCCGGCGTGCCGAGGGTGGCACGGGCCAGCGCCGCCATGCCCTGGGCGTCGGCCGCGCGCGGCGCGTCGGCAGGGATGCGGCTGCGCAGCAGCGCGAGCGCGAGCAGGGACAGGCCCGCGCACACCCACCATGCGAGCGACCAGCCGCCGCGGGCAATCAGCCAGGGCGCGCTCACCATCATGGCCGACATGCCCGCGGGCATGTAGCACGACCATGCGCCCATCACCCGCGAGAGCCGCTGCGGCGGCACCATGCGCCGCAGC
>NZ_CEXFHW010000053.1:0-21098 GCF_982640115.1 Quisquiliibacterium sp.
GGCGGTATCCTTGCCACGCCGCATTTCCCGCCAACGCCCCAGGAGACTCCATCCATGCTCGACCCAACCGGCCGCTTCGAAGATCCGCAACTGGAGAGCCTGCTGCCTCCCACCGCGCTCAACCGGCGGGGCTTCCTGGCCGGCGGTGCCGGCGCAGGCTTCGCGCTGGCCGCCGGCCCGCTCGCCGCGCAGAGCGTGATTCGCACCCCGGCTGATGGCCTGTACACCGCCGACATGAAAGTGCCCACCGGCCAGGGCGACATGCCGGCCTACCTCGCATGCCCGGTCAATGGCGCTCGCCACGCCACGGTGCTGGTGGTGCCCGAGATCTTCGGCATGCATGAGTACCAGAAGGACATCTGCCGGCGTCTGGCCCTGCGCGGCTACACCGGGGTGACGCTGGATCCCTACTTCCGGCTCGGTGAGCTCGCCCGCATGACCGAGATCCGCGAGGTGGTCGGCCTGGCCAACCGCCTGGAAGACACGCGCATGCTCGCCGATCTCGACGCACTGGTCGGCTTCATCAGCGCCCATCCGCGGGTGAACGCCGCCCGCATGGGCATCACCGGCATGTGCCGCGGTGGCCGTACGGTGTGGATGTACGCCGCGCACAGCAAGCAGATGAAGGCCGGGGTGAGCTGGTACGGCGGACTGAATCCCATGCCGCCGGCCATGCCCCGCACCCCGATCGATGCGGCGGGCGCGCTCAACATGCCGGTGCTCGGCCTGTATGGCGGCGCCGATGCCGGCATTCCGGTGGCGCTGGTGGCGCGCATGCAGGAAGCGCTCAAGGCGGGCAGCAAGGCCAGCCAGGCCAGCCGCTTCGTGCTCTACAAGGACATGCCGCACGCCTTCCACGCCGATTACCGGCCGAGCTACCGCAAGGAAGCGGCCGAAGACGGCTGGCAGCAGATGCTCGCCTGGTTCAAGGAGCACGGCGTCGCATGAGGCGCATGCGCTGGCTGCCGGTCATCCTCGGCGCGCTGGTCGCCGGGGTCTGGCTGGCCATCGCCGGCGGCTTCGCGGCCCAGGCCTGGTGGCGCCTGCCCGAGCTGGCGGTCTGGCACGAGCCGCTCGAGGGCGAATTCAGCGCCCGCGATCCAGGCCGGCCCGCCCGGTTTGCCGATCTGCTGGCGCTGGAGCAGCGGCTGTTTGCGCAGCTCGCCGCGCGCCTGCGCGAACAGCCCGTGAGCGCGGCCGACCCCATGAGCCGCTACAGCCCCAAGAGCGCTGCCGCCGCGCTGGCGCTGACATCCGCGGGCAACCGATCCTCGGTGCTGGCCCACCCCGAGCCGCGCGGCGCGGCCCTGCTGGTGCACGGGCTCACCGACTCGCCCTATCTGCTGAGCGCCATCGCGCGCAGCCTGCATGCCCGCGGCCTGCAGGTCGTGAGCCTGCGTCTGCCCGGTCACGGCACCGTGCCTGGCGCGCTCACCACGGTGCACCGTGAGGACTGGATCGCGGCCGTCGAGCTCGCCGCCCGCCATGCCGCCGAGCTTGCCGGACCGGGAAAACCGCTGGTCTTCGCCGGCTTCTCCACCGGCGGGGCGCTCGCGCTGCGTCACACCCTGAAGGCGCTCGCCGACCCCGCGCTGCCCATGCCCACCGATCTGGTGCTGCTCTCGCCGGCCATCGGCATCTCGGAGCTGGCGGCCGTGAGCGAGGTGGCGGCAAGCCTCGCCTTCGTCCCCGGACTGGCCAAGGCCCGCTGGCTGGATGTCCTGCCGGAGTTCGACCCCTTCAAGTACAACTCCTTTCCGGTGAATGCCGCGCGCCAGATATGGCACCTCACCCGCGAACTCGAGCGCGAACTCGCCGCCGCCGAACGGGCGGGCACGCTCGCGCGCCTGCCACGGATCACCACCTTCCAGTCGCTGGTCGATGCCACCGTGCAGATCGAGGATCTGGCGCACCGGCTGTACCGACGCCTGCCCGCGGGCAGGCACGAGCTGGTGATCTTCGACATCAACCGGCGTCACCAGCTGAGCGGCCTGATGGCGCCCGCCCCGCTGCAGGCGCTGGAGCGGCTTCGCCAGGCACCGCCCCTGGGCTTTCGGCTCACGCTGGTGGGCAACCGCGGGCCCGACAGCGACGAGGTGGTGGAATGGGTGCGCGAGCCCGGTGAGCGCGCCTTCCAGCCACAGGCGATGGGAATGCGCTGGCCGCCCGGCGTGCTGTCGCTCGGTCATCTCGCGCTGCCATTGCCGGCCGATGACCCGATCTACGGCCTGAGCCCTGCTGCCCTGCCCGGCGAGCGGGCCTTCACCCTGGGCGGGCGCGCGCCCAGTGCCGAGGCGGGCGCGCTCTCGGTGCCGCTGGTCGCGCTCGCGCGCATGCGCAGCAATCCCTTCCACGCCAGCATCGCGCAACGGCTGGATGCGATCGCCTCGGGCAGCGCTCGCTGAACGCCGGGCGCTCGCTGGCCGCAACCCGATGATGGCCCCGCCCACCGCATCGATCGCATGATCCCGACGCTGAGCTCCCCCTTTGCCTGGATTGCCAGCCATGCCTGGCTCTATCCGGCCCTCGAGGTGGTTCACCTCATCGGGGTGGCGCTGCTGATCGGCAACCTGACGCTGCTGGAGCTGCGGCTGTGGTTCGCGCCGGCCAACGATGTGCCCGCCGTGCAGCGCGCCGCACTGGCGCTGGTGCTGGTGGGCTTCGGCCTGGCCGCGCTCTCGGGTCTGACGATGTTCGCCAGCCAGCCCGGCGAACTGATCGCCAACCGGGCCTTCACCCTGAAGATGCTGCTGCTGATGCTGGCCGGCTGCAATGCCGCAGCCTTCCACGCGCGGGGCGGTCTGGCCCGGCGAGACCGACTCGCTCGCATCCAGACGACGGTTTCCCTGCTGACCTGGCTGACCATCCTCGCCTGCGGACGCTGGATCGCCTACGCTTGAGCCATGAGCACCCGACGCCACCTGATCATCGCCGCGCTGGCCTTCGCCCCCGCCGCCCGCGCGCTTGCCCACCACGGCTGGAGCAGCTTCGACCAGAATCGGCCGGTGTGGCTGGAAGGCACCGCCCGTCGCGTCGCCTGGCGCAACCCGCATGCCGAGTTCGACCTCGAACTGCCGGCCGACCCCAGCCTGCCCCCCGACCTCGCCCGGCGGGTAGTGCCGGCCCAGAGCGCACCGGTGGATGCCGCCGATCTGCTCGGCCGCGCCCGGTTGCCGGCCAGGCGTGACCGGCTGTGGCGCGTGGAACTGGCGCCGCTCACCCGCATGCAGGCCTGGGGCATCACCGGCCTCGCTGACGGGGACACGGTGGGCGTGCTCGGCTTCGAGCTGGCCGACCCGAAGGCCGCGCCGCTGCTGCGCGCGGAATTCCTGTTCGCGGGCGGCAAGGCGGTGGGGTTGCGGTCGTCACCGGCGGGCTGAGCCCGCGCCGGCTGCTCACCAGGGCAGCGAGTAGGTCTTCAGGTTGGTGAAGCTGCGGCAGGCCTCCTGCACGCCCTCCTTGTAGCCAAGCCCGGAGTCCTTGATGCCGCCAAAGGGCGTCATCTCCAGCCGGTAGCCCGGCACCTCCCAGACATTGACCGTCCCCACCTCCAGCTCGCGCACCAGGCGCATCACATCGTCGAGCCGGTTGGTGCACACCGCCGAGCTCAGCCCGTAGGCGCTGCCGTTGACCAGCGCGATCGCCTCGTCGAGATCGCGAAAGGTGATCACGGGCGAGACCGGTCCGAAGGTCTCTTCGCGCACCAGTTCCATGTCGGCGCGCACACCATCGAGCACCGTGGGCGAATAGGACGCACCACGCCGCATGTTGCCCAGCAGCAGACGGGCACCGCCGGCCACCGCGGCGTCGACCCGCCGCTGGAACAACGATGCGGCACGCTCGTCGATCACCGTGCCCATGTCGACGGCGCCATCGAGCGGATCGCCCCAGGTCCAGTCGCGGCTGACCGCGAGCAGGGCTTCGGTGAAGTCATGCGCAACCCGTTCGTGAACCAGAATGCGTTTGACCGCGGTGCAGCGCTGACCGGAGTTGCGATAGGAGCCCGAGGCGGCCAGCTCCGCCGCACGCCGCGGATCGGCATCGTCCATCACGATCAGCGGATCGTTGCCGCCAAGCTCCAGCACCTGGCGCTTGTAGACCGCGAGCGCCGCGATACGCTTGCCCACCGCCACGCCACCGGTGAAGCTCACCAGATCGGCGTGCGGATGGGTGACCATCGCATCGCCAATCTCTGCCGGGTCACCGGTGATCACGGAGAGCATCGGGCCGGGCAGGCCGCATTCATGCAGCAGATCGGCCAGCATCAGCGCCGAGAGCGGCGTCTTCTCCGAGGGCTTGAGCACCATGCGGTTGTTGGTCGCCACCGCAGGCGCCACCTTGTGCACCACCTGATTGAGTGGATGGTTGAAGGGGGTGATCGCCGCGATGACGCCGAGCAGCGGTTCGCGCAGGGTATGCACCCGGCGCTGTCGGCCATGCTCGGTCAGGTCGCAGGAAAACGACTGGCCGTCATCGATCAGGGCCTGCTGGGCCGAGAACATCAGCACATCGCAGGCCCGCCCCACCTCGTAGAGGCTGTCCTTCAGGCAAAGCCCCGATTCCAGCGTGATCAGGCGGGCCACCTGGGGACGGCGCTCGCCGAGCAGGCGAGCGGCCTCGCTCAGGATGCGATGCCGCTGATGTCGGGTCAGCGTGGGCCTGTACTGGTGGGCCGCCCTGAAGGCCTGATCCACATCGGCTCGCGTGGCCATCGGCACCGTACCGACGAGTTCCCCGGTCCAGGGATAGCGGACCTCGATCACCCGATCGCGACATACCCGATCACCGGCCATGCGCATCGCCTCACGGACCGGGATGTCGATCACCGGTGTCCGGCTGTCATGACTGTTCATCGGCAGGCTCCCTCACCAGCTCTGAAAGACATCGGCGGCAATGCCGAACGCGGTGCTGGCGCCGGTGCCGCTGCTGACCACCACCACCCGGGTGGCGGGATCGGGCGCCTCGATCACGCAATCGACCGGAGCCCCCACCGGGTACACACCGGTCCAGCGTTCGACCACCTCGAGTTCATCGATCGCGAGGGCCTCGCGAAGGTGGCCGAGGATCAGCGCATCGACCGCCTCGGCGGCGAAGGGCTCGGGGGACAGGTCATCATGGTGAGAATCGCCGACCACCAGCGTGCCGTCGGCACTCTGCACCACGATCAGGTGGATGCCGGCGGCGAGGCTTGCCGGCACCTCCGCGCGCAGTTGCGCCAGCAGCGGTCCGGACTGCGGCAGGGCGCTGTAGCCGCCGTACCGCACCAGGCTCAGATCGGCCATGACGCCTGCTCCAAGCACGAACCCTCGCCGTGGCCGAACCCGAAGCATCTGCAGGCGGGTCAGGCGAAGCGCATGACGCGCCAGCGCGGGCAGGGCCACGCCGGTGAGTTCGGTGCCGGGGCAGATCACCACCCGCTCGGCATGCCACTGCCGCCGGGCCGAACGCACCCGCGGCGTGTCCACCTCGAGCACCTGCTCGCCAAAGCAGAAGCGTACGCCGTGCGTCTGAGCAAGCCACTGCGCGAGCCGGGGGATCGCCGTTCGCGACTCGACCCGCAGCTCATGCGGCGACCAGAGCGCACCCTGCGCGCCATCCGAACGCAACGCCGGCGCCCGGGCCGGCAGCGCTGCCGCTGGCACCAGCTCGCAGGCCGCCCCCATCTCGGTGCGACTGAAGGCATCGAGCACCGCCATGGCGCGCTCGCGTCGGGCCAGTACCCACAGGCCCTGATGCTCGATCGGGATGCCCGCCTGCGGCGCCACCTCGGCCCAGACCGCGCGACTGGCCATGGCGCGCCGCCAGGTGTCGCCCGCTGGCTGGCCGGTGATGGTGATGAAACCGAAATTGCGGATCGACGCACCCACACAGCGATGGTCACGCTCGATCACCACCACCCGCATCCCGCGGCGGGCGCCGGCCAGGGCATGCGCCAGACCGACGATGCCAGCACCCACCACGATCAGATCGGCGTTCTCGGCAGAAGACATGATCACGAACCCTCGGTCAACCCGCGGGAGGCGGGTCAGATGAAGCGGCGACGCAGCGCGGCCGATAGCAGATCGATGAGGCTCACGCTGACCACCAGGATCAGCAGCACGGCGCAGGTCTGGGCGTACTGGAAGCCCCGGATCACCTCGAAGAGCACCACCCCGATGCCGCCGGCGCCCACCATGCCCACGACGCTGGCCGAGCGCACATTGCTCTCGAAGCGGTAGAGCGCAAAGCTGAGCCACAGCGGCAACACCTGCGGCAGCACCCCGTAGACGATCTCCACGAGGGGATGCGCACCGCTGGCCCGGATGCCCTCGACCGGCCGAGGATCGATGGCTTCGACCGCCTCGGAGAAGAGCTTGGCCAGGGTGCCGGTGGTGTGGACCGTGAGCGCGAGCACGCCTGCGAACGGCCCCAGACCCACAGCCACGATGAACAGCATCGCAAACACCATCTCGTTGATGGCGCGGCAGGCATCCATCAGCCGCCGCATCGGCTGATGCACCCACGCCGGGGCGATGTTGGCCGAACTGAGCAGCGCCATCGGCACCGCGGCGATCACGGCCAGCAGCGTCCCCCACAGCGCAATGTGCAGGGTGACCACCATCTCGCGCAGGTAGATGCGCCAGTCACCGAAATCGGGCGGGAAGAACTCGGCGGTGTACTTGCCGATGTTGCCGGCATCGCGCACCAGATCCAGCGGGCGGATTTCCGCGCCGTGCCAGGCCCATGCCAGGACACCCAGGGCCAGCGCCCAGGCGGCATGGTGCAGCCATCCCGGCCGCTCGGCGGCCGCCCGTTCGCGCAGCACCTCGAGAGACGCGCGGGAAGGTGATGCCGCAGCGGCCAGTGTCGCGTTGCTCACTTTTTCAGCGCGGCCAGCTTCGCGTCGATCTCGGCGATCACCCTGGCGCGCTCGGCCGAGCTGAGCTTCTCGTCGGTCTCGGCGCGGCTGCGGTCCCGAAACAGTTCGAGTTCCCGGATCGGGATCAGCTGGTCATTGTTCGAGGCCCGGAAACCGTCATAGTTGTAGATCTTGTTGAGGACCGCCTTCTCCTGGGGGTCCTTCTGTGCGTACGCAAGCACGAAGGCCCGCAGCTTCTCCTTGACCACGGGGTCGAGATCCTTGCGCCACACGAACGGATCACTGGGAATCAGCGGGCTTTTCCAGATCACCCGCAGCTGGCTGTGGAGCTCAGGCTTCGTGCGCTCGAGCTGTTCGACCGTCTCGGTGTTGCTGGTCGCGACATCCACCTGCCGCGCAAGCGTCGCCTGGACATTGGCGCCATGGCTGGCATTGCGGATGGACTTGAACGCGGTGCGGTGATCGACCTTGTTCTGCGCGAAGATGTAGAAGGTGGGCACCAGAAAGCCCGATGTCGAATTCGGATCACCGATGCCGAAGTTGATGCTCTTCGAGTTTTTCAGCACATCGTCGAGTGACCGGTAGGGACTGTCCTTCTGCGTGATCAGCAGGGCGTTGTAGCCGTAGCTGCCGTCGGCAAACTTCACCTGCGCGAAGATCTCTCCGCTGGCCCGATCCACCGCCTCCATCGCGGCCTTGTTGCCTAGCCAGGCAACCTGCACCTTGTTGAAGCGCATCGCCTCGATCACACCGGCATAGTCGGGCGCATAGAAGGACTTCACCTTCAGGCCGGTCTTCTTTTCCATGTCCCGAAAGAACGGCTCCCAGCGCTCGCGCTGGACGTTGGCGGCATCGGTGGCGATGACACCGAAGTTGATCTCCTGGGCAAGAGCAGCCGTGCAGGACAGCCCGGCCAGCGCCAGGGCAAACAGCGATCTGAGGGTCTTCATCGGATTCTCCGAAGGCAGGAAGTGAATCGGTGTGGATCGGACGATTCAGCCAGCGATCCCGGATGTCTCCGGCTTGCGTCCGGACGCAGCGGGCGACGCCATCGGCTGCGAACTCTCGGCCTCGGCCTCGGCATCGCTCAGCAGTTCCTCGGCGGCGCTGCCGTAGAGCTTGCGCAGGAATTCGGGCGTGAGCGCACTCGTGGGCCCATCGAAGATCAGGCGGCCTTCACGCAGCGCGATCACCCGGTCGCAGTAACGACGGGCGAGCGCAACATGGTGCAGGCTCACGATCAGGGTCATGCCCGCCTCGCGGTTGAGCTGGGCCAGGAGATCCATGACCCTGCGGGTGGATTCCGGATCGAGCGAGGCCACCGGCTCATCGGCCAGCAGCAGGCGTGCGCCCTGGGTCATGGCACGCGCCACCGCTGCCCGTTGCTGCTGCCCGCCAGACAGGGTCGATGCCCGCTGGAAAGCCTGCGGCGCCAGACCGATGGCCGACAGCGCATCGAGCGCGCGGGCGCGCTCCGCCAGGGTGAAACGGCCGAGCAGGGCACGCCACAGCGGCAGGCCGGCAGTCAGGCCGGTGAGCACATTGGTCATCACCGGCAGGCGGCCAACCAGGTTGAACTGCTGGAAGATGATCGCCACTTCCCGGCGCAAGCGCCGCGCGCCGGTGCTGACCCGGCCGGCGGCCTGCATCGGCGCCCCGAAGAGCTCGACCCGGCCTGCACCGGGATCGATCCGCTCCAGCGCACACAGGCATCGCAGCAGCGTGGACTTTCCCGACCCCGAGGCTCCCAGCAGCGCGATTCGCTCTCCCGGCCGCACCGAGAAACTGACATCGGCGAGCGCCACCCGCTGGCCCGCGAAGGTCTTGCTGACCCCATGCACCTGAACCGCCAGTTCGGCGTCCGTTGCAAGCGCGCGGGCGCGCACCGGAGATCCCGGCCAGCGTCGATCGCTGCCTGTGGTCGGCATCGCGCTCACGGCAGGATCGCCGCGCGGATCACGCGACGTTCATCGGCATCCCGGATCGCCTCGCCGACCTGATCGAGCCGATAGCGGCCATCCACCAGCTCACCGAAAGGGTAGCGGCCCCGCTGGGCAGCAATGAAATCGAGGGCCTCGAGCAGATGCCGGGGGTGGTAGTTGTGAACGCCGCGCAGGGTGATCAGCTTGCGCAGCACCTGATTGAGGTCGATCGATGCCCAGGCCCCCGGGCTCACCAGCCCGCCGATCACGCATACGCCGCCCTCGCGCAGCATGGCCAGGCCTTGCGGCACCACCGATGGATCGCCGCAGATCTCGATCACGGCATCAGGGCCCACTGGCGGACACTGGGCGCGCACCCGCGCGATCAGACCGTCGTCGCTCAGGCCCGCCGGGTCGATCACCGCATCGCAGCCGAAGCGCTCGCCCATCGCGCGGCGCGCAGCCACGCCGTCGATCCCGATCACCCTTCCGGCGCCGCGCGTCTTCGCGATCGCCGCCGCATACAGCCCGAGCAGTCCCAGGCCCTGGATCACCACCGAGCCACCCGGCCGGATCGCGGCCTGGTCCACGAGACACACTGCCGTGGCCACGCCGCAATTCACCGGGGTGGCCTCGGCATCGCTCAGTTCGGCCGGCACACGCAGGATCCACGATCGCGGCAGCACGTAGCAGAACTGCCCGAAACCACCGTGGTGGTGCGGATCCTGGTCCACCGACAGATGCCCGTACTTGGCCAGCCCCACCGACTTCTGAGGCAGATCGAGCACCTGGGCATGAAAGCCCTCATCGGGCACGAAGAACTCGCTCCAGGTGATGCGGTCGCCAATCGCAAGCCGATCACCGCGCATGTCGCGCTCGACGCCCTCGCCCAGCGCGACGATGCTGCCGATGATCTCGTGTCCCAGCACGCCGGGCGTCGGGTTGGGGCGGTGCCCGAGGTAGCTGTGGATGTCGCTGCGGCAGATGGTGCACATGCGCACCCGGACGAGCACCTCGCCACGGCGCGGCTCGCGCAGCGGCAGCCGATGCAGCTGGAATGCCTCTGTCGGCGCGGGATATACCGCCACGAGGCCATCGACGGGCAGGCTCATCTCACAGCGTTCCGTTGATCGCGAAGTCGAGCAGCTGGTGGCTCTTCAGCGGCTTTGCGGCGGCCAGCTCGCGATAGCCCGGCACCAGCGGGCGGTTCAGGATGAACGGCACCTTGGCCTCCGACAGGCCGCCATGGGTGCGCAGGCGATTGCCGGCCAGTCCGCTCAGATCATGGTCACGCCACGAGCCGCCAATGCAGGTGTCCTGACGCGCGACCACCACCACATCGGCTTCGCGGTCGGCTGGCAGTTCGAACAGGCGGCAGGCCGCTTCCCGCTCGAGGGCAAACTCGATGCCTTGCACGCCGGCAAGACACGCGATGACCTCGCGGGCACTCAGGTCGCCTCGCAGCCACACCCTGACGAAGCCACCCAGGGCGCCGTGGTGGGCGACGAACGCATCCGTGATCGGGCAGATCACCGTGGCCCGGCCCGGGCCGAGGTGCTCGTCGATCAGGTCCTGCAGCCAGATCACCTTCGGCTCGCCCGCGGCATCGCTCTTGTCGCTCATACCGTGGTCGGCGGTGAGCGCGAGGGTGATGTCCATGGCCATGAGCTGGCCGATCCGCGCGTCGAGCGCCTGGTAGAAGGCGCGGGCTTCCGGCGCCTCGGGCGCCCACTTGTGCTGAACCCAGTCGGTGAGGGAGAGGTAGGTCAGGTCAGGACGACGCTCGGCCAGCAACCGGATGCCGGCATCGAGCACGAACAGCGACAGTTCCATGGAATACATGCCCGGCACCGGCTGCCCGAGCCACTGCGGCACCGACTCGATGCCGTTCTCGGCGAGCGTGCAGCGATCGGCGAATTCCGACGAGAACGACACATGCCCGGCGCTGACATCGAGACCCTTGGCGAGTTGCCGACGCAGCTTGTCCTTGGCGGTGATCGAGACCACCCGCGCGCCTGCCTCGGCAAACCTTGCCAGGACGGTCTCGGCACGAAGCAGCTCCGGGCCGGTCATGACCACCGGCTGCCAGGTCGTGGTGTCGAGGTAGAAGTTGCCGGAGATGCCGTGCACCGCTGTCGGCGTGCCGGTGATGATCGACATGTTGTTGGGGCAGGTGAACGAGGGCATCGAGCCATCGGCCACCGCGGCAAAGCCCTCATGCACGCAGCGCGCGATGTTCGGAACAGCGCCCTCGGACAGGTAGCGGGCCAGATAGGCCGGGTCTCCGCCATCGATGCAGACCGCGACCACCGGGCGCTTCGGCCAGCGATAGTCAATGCCATTCACGCGCACCCGCTGATCCGACTGCATCCATCACCCTCCCGTTCGGACCGCGAGGATGCGGAAACAACATGACGGGCTGGTGACGACCGTTCCCTCCCGCCAATCCACCGTTCAGCCGTCGCGGCGGCCGGTCGCCTCCGTGCCTGCCTAAGCTGAGGCCTGACCGGGAGAGACCATCATGCCGCGCAAGCTGCTCACCGCGCTGGCCGCCACGCTCGCTGCCACGGCGGTTCACGCCAACGATCTGAGCTTCTACTCGCCCCTGAGCGCCAGCGGCTTCGGTCTGGGCGCGGCTTTCGGGCTGAGCAGTCGCATCGACCTGCGGGTGGAATACGCCGGCATCGCGCTGTCGCGCAGCGGCCTGCGCGAAGGCGTGGACTTCGACGCCCGCCACGGGCTGGCCGCGATGTCGGTGGTGGGCGACTGGTACTTCGGCTCGCAGACCGGCTTCCGGCTGGGCGCCGGTCTGGTGTCTCCGGGCAGCCAGCTGAGCGGCTTCTCGCGCATCGGCGGGCTCACGCCGGTGGGCACGGCCTATCCCGGTTCCGGCGGCTCGGGCATCGACCTCAGCAGTGACCTCGCCCGGGTGATGTCGCCCTATGTGGGTCTGGGCTGGGGCACGCGGATGAGCCAGGATCGCGGGTTCGGGCTGCGCGCCGACCTCGGTCTGATGTACTCGCGCCCCGACGCCCGCCTGGGCGTCGGCGGCCTGGCCGCCGAGTCATTGGCCGATCAGCGCCGACTGCAGGACGCCTACGACCGCTACCGCTTCTACCCGGTGATCTCGGCCGGCATGAGCTACCGGTTCTGAGCCGACGACATCAGCGCGGCCGCGTCCTGCGGCAGCAACAGCCGCTGCGCGAGCAGCGCCTCCACCACCACCCGCACCCGCTCGGCGCGGTCGGCATCGTCGGCATAGCGCTCGGCCACCGAGCGCCGCGGATCGCCCCGCGCCTCGCGTTCGGCGCGATCGGCCGGAAACGGCAGACGGCTGCCATCGCGATCAGCCAGTTCGCCCTCGGGCCAGGGTGAGCGATAGAGATTCCAGCCGGTGAGCGTGGCCACCGGCACCGCCACCTCGGGCAGGCGAATGCCGGCCACCTCGTTGCCATCCTCGTCCACCCGGCACACCAGAGTGCGATAGGCGCGCGGCGAGTCCTGCGGATGCACCCAGTCACCGGGCAGGCCGATGCGGTGGGTGCGCTCGGCCAGCCCCGCACCCGGGATGGCCGGAAAGGCGAGCGACTCGGCCGGCACCAGCGTGCCCTCGGCGAGCCGGGGCACCTGGCTGGGCGGGGGTTGACGCCCGTCGCGTACCCACTCCCAGAGCGCAAGCAGCAGGGCGCGCACCACCGGCATCGGGTTGTGCGGATTGCGCGGATTGACCGCCGGCCCGCAATCGCCCGGCGTGCCGGCGCGCGCGCCGTGCTGGGTGCCGGCCACCAGGTACACCCGGGTATTCGACGGCAGATCGAGGTCGCGCTCGCCGAGCGGGTCGGTGTGCAGCAGCGAGGCGCCCTTCTGCCAGTACTCGGTGGCGGTGTTGATCTCGATCAGCAGGGGATCGCTGCCATCCTCGCGCAACAGCGCATCGCAACGGCCGCTGAGCGGATCGGTGAGCCGCGCACTGGCAAAGGGGAAGGCATTCTCGGGATAGCCATGGTCTTCATGCTGGGTGCTGGTGCGCGCCGGCTGCGCGAAGGGCGCATTGAGGAACACCCGGCCCACCCCGGCGATGTGCGAGAGCACGCCATCGAACACCCGCCGGCCCTGCTCGTCGCGATTGAAGCCCTGACCGATGTGGTCGCGAAGGTAGCGGCCGGCCTGCGAGATGCCGATCGCCAGGCAGTGCGCCATGCGCTGGCCGGTGAGCGCCAGCGCATCGGGATGGTGGCGCAGATGGCTGATCAGGTCGCGGGTGGCGGCAAAGCCAAGCCCCTGAACCCGCGGATCGACAGCCTCGTAGTGCAGTTCGTAGAGCCAGCCCGGCCGCGGGCTCAGGCCCTCGCGCAGCGCGACCGTGCGGGCATCGACAAAGCGCCAGTCATCCGGCGGCAGGGCCTGCGGCGCATCGCCGGGCCGGGCCCGACACGTGAGACGCGCCCGACCGGGCTCGGGAAAGGCCGCGGTGTGCGAGAGGCGGAACACCGCGAGTTCGCCGGCGCGCGTGCCTGACACGAACTCGTCGCGTACCGGCGCCACGATGGGCTGGCCGTCGCGGCGCGCCACCGGCGCCTGCAGCGCGAGCCCGCCACGCGCCGTGGGTGCGTCGGGATCCCAGCCCGACCAGACCAGGGTGAATCCTAGCGAGAGCGGAAATCGGTTGCCGAAGTCATCGGCGCTGCGCGGATCGTTGCCGCCGCCCGGGGCGTCGGCCAGCGTGCCGAAGAGCATCTTGCGGCCGCGGTTGTTCACCTCGTGGAGCAGGCCGCCATTGCCCAGCGCGGGGTCGCAGGGCCGCAGCACATGAACCTCGGTGGCGTACTCGACGCAGCCGCGGGCATTGCGAGGCGCGCACTCGATCAGCGCAATGCCGCGATTGCCGGGATGGGCTGGGTCGACCTCGCCATGGGCGATGGCCACCACCCGCTCGTAGCGGCCGGCGGCGCCGAAGACCAGCGAAGCGTCCAGCGCCTCGACCGAGCGGATCTCGATGGCGCGCAGCATCGTCCGTACCGCGGCTCAGGCCGGGGGCGGGAAGTTGAGCTCCACGCCCACGCCATCGGGGTCGAAGAGGAAGATCTGCGCGGCGCCGGTGCGCGGCACCACCTGCTCGCGAAAGCTCACGCCGCACGACTGCAGGCGGGCCCGTACCGCAGGCAGGTCTTCGGCGGCGAAGGCGATGTGGTCGAAGCGGCCGGTGTCGGCATAGTGCTTCGCGGGATCGCGCACGGTGATGCCCTCGCGGGGCTTGCGCGGTCCGAGCAGATGCACCGTGGCCACGCCGCCCGAGTAGAGCCAGTAGCCCGGAAAGCCCAGCGGCGGACGATTGCCCACGGCGAGGCCAAGCACGTCGACATAGAAGTCCTTGGTCCGCTCGAGATCGGCGGGTTCGATGGTGAAGTGCTGCAGTACGCCCAGCGGCATGGCAAGGTCTCCTCAGACGAAGGTGAGATCCGGATCGGCGCCCAGCAGCCAGGCGCCCACGGTTTCGAGGTGCGACAGCCGCCCCTGCAGCTGCTGCGTGACGGTGTGGATGTCGCGAAAGCGCCGCTCCATCGGCTGCTCGGCGAAGATGGCGCTGGCGCCGGCGGCATGCCACACCCGGTCGACCGCGGCGCGCGCCTGGTGGATGGCATGGGTGGAGGCCATGCGCACCCGCATGCGCTGGTCCATGCTCAGCCGGGCCTCGGGCTGGCCAATCTCGCGCCAGAGTTCATCAACCGTCTGCAGCAGCCAGGCGCGGGCCGCGCGCGCACCGGCCTCGGCCTGGGCATACTCCGACTGCACCACCGCGTTCTCGCGCAGCAGGCTGCGCTGACCGCGGGGCACCTTGTCGATGGCCAGCGCGGTGAAGGCATCGAGCGCGCCGCGCGCGATGCCCAGCGCCACGCCGGCGAAACCGATCTGGTAGAGCAGATTGGCCGGCAGGCGATAGAGCGGGCCCGGCTCGCGGCACTCGAAGCGATGGTCGCGGGTGATGCTGTGATCCTCGGGCACGAAGTGATCGCGCAGCGAGAAACGGTCGCTGGCGGTACCGCGCAGACCCACCGTGTTCCAGGTGTCGGTCCACTGCACCGCCGCGGCCGGCACCAGCAGCGTGCGCTCGATGCGACGGCCGTCGGCCGCCGTGAGCGACGCGCCGTCAGGCTGCACCACCGGGCAGTGCGCGCCCAGCCAGGTGGCATGGCGGCCACCCGAGGCGAAGGACCAGTCGCCGCTCACCCGATAGCCACCCTCGACCCGCACCGCGCGTGCGCCGGGGCCCGGCCCCCAGGCCAGCACCGCACGCGAATCCCGGCCGAAGATCGCTGCCGCCGCCGCCGGCGCAAGATAGGCCGCCGCCATCGCGCATCCGCCTGCCTGGCACAGGCACCAGGCCACCGAGGCATCGGCCCGGGCGATGGTCTCGATGACATGGAAGAAGCTGAGCGGATCGAGCTCCTCGCCATCGACGCTGCGCGGCAGCAGCAGCCGGAACAGGCGCTGGGCATGCAGGGCATCGAGCAGCGCGGGCGAAAGCCGGCGCTCGCGCTCGATCGCGTCGGCCTCCAACGCCACCATCGGCAGCAGGCCGCGGGCGCGTGCCACCCAGCCGGCCTCACCGGCCAGCGGCGGCTGCAGGGGCGGCCAGCCGCGTTCGCGGTTGTCAGCGGCCGAGGGCGACATCCATGATCATCCGGGTGGCCAGATAGAGCCGGCGCGGGATGGCATCCACCAGCACATACTCCGCCTGGTCGCTGTGATAGCCGAAGCCGGGAAGACCCAGCGCCTCGATCACCGGGCGGCCCGCCTTCGCCGCATAGGCGGCATCGGTGCCACCGCCCGTGGAGGGCACCACCGCGAGATCGAAACCGATCTCGCGATAGATGCTCACCGCCTTGTCTACCAGCCGCCGGCCTGCGGCATCGGCCACGAAGGCCGGACGACCCACGATCAGCTCCACCGCGATCTGCGCACCATTCAGGCGCGGCGTGGCGGCCCGCTCACGCAGGATCTTCATTGCGGTCTCCAGGCGCTGCGGATCGAGATAGCGCACGTTGGCCTCGATGGTCACCTCGGCCGGGATCATGTTGGCGATGCGACCGCCGGTGCCCACCGTCCAGTTGAAGCGGAAGGCGTTGGCGCGGTCATCGAGATCGAGGGTGCGCAGCATGAAGTCGGCCGCTTCCACCATGGCATTGACGCCCTGCTCGGGTGCGGCGCCGGCATGGGCAGCACGGCCGCGCACCGTGGCCCGGACCGCAGCCGTGCCCGAGGTGGCCAGCACCAGCGTCTCGCGCAGGGCCACCGTGGGCTCGAAGGACAGCACCGCATCATGGGCGCGGGCGGTGGCCTCGATGAGGTCGCGCGAGCCGGTCGAGCCGCGCTCCTCGTCGGTGTTCACAAGCACGGTGATCTCGGCAAAATCCTGGAAACCGCGGGCCTGGAGCAGCCTGAGTGCGTGCAGGATCACCGCGATGCCGCCCTTGTCGTCGGCGATGCCCGGACCGAAGGCGCGACTGCCCTCCAGCCGGAAGGGCGCGCGGGCCAGCGTGCCCTTCGGATAGACCGTATCCATGTGGGCCATCAGCAGCACGCGCCGCTGGCCCTTGCCGGTGAGCCTGCCCAGGATGATCTCGCCGACCACGCCGCCCGCGGAGGGTTGGCGGCTGACCGTGGCGCCAAGCGCCTGCAGTTCAGCCTGCAGCAGGTCGGCCATGGCGGCCAGGCCCTCGGCATTGCCGGTGCCGGTCTCGATGTTCACCAGCCGCTCGAGGGTGCGCACCACCGCCGGCTGCTCGGCGGTGGCCGCGGCAAGCAGCGCCTCGTCGCGCGCCTGGGCGGTGCCGCAGACCAGCCCGAGAACCGTGAGCGACAGCAGGAGGCGGGCGAGCAGGGAGGTCATGGGCGCGATCCAGGAGGGCTGGTGATCGGAAGCGCCGCTGGCGGGCCCGCAGCAGGCGGCTGCGCCTTGGCGGTAAGGTCAGGGCCAGCATACCGCGCGGGCTGACCGCCATGCCCGCTGACCCGCGGATGCCGGAAGGCCGGGCCTGCGTGCGGGGCCGCAAATGGACCGCCGCCGCGAGTGGCCTGCACGACCGGATCGTGACCGGCGGGCAATCGCCCGGCGCCGCGCCATGGGTGAACCGGGTAGGCCGTGTTGGACTTGAACCAACGACCAAAGGATTATGAGTCCTCTGCTCTGACCAGCTGAGCTAACGGCCCTTCGGCCGGCATCGTACTGCATCCCCGGCGCAGGCAGCCTGCCATCACGAAACGGCGGCTTGAGCGCAAGCGCGAGCCGGGATAGGCTGGCTGCCATCACCCCGCTGCACGCACGCACCGGGGGCACCCCTTGCCCGCGCATGAAGCCCCAGCATCATCCGTGCCTCGTCGCCGCCGCCGGCCTGCTCGCCCTGAGCATGGCGCTCGTCGTGCCCGCCCGCAGCCAGGCGCAGGGTGCGCGCCCCATCGACGCCGCCGCCGACACCCCACGCGCCCGACCGGGCAGTGCCGGCGCGGTCCGCGCCCGGCTCAACCCCGACGAGCGGGCCACGCGCACGCTCACCAGCTTCACGCCCGCGCTGCGCTGCATGGACGACCTGCTCTACGCCAGCGGCATTCGCGACATCACGATGATGATGGAGGAGATGCGCGACGCGACCATGCGGGTGCCGATCTCGGTGCGCGACATGATGACCTCGGCCATCTCCGACATGACCCGCCGCTCGCGGGCGATCCGACTCTCGATGTTCGGCAGCGACCAGCAGAACGCCGCCAACCTGCTCACGCAAGCTCAGCGGCAGGGCGCATTCTCGATCGTGCCGCAGTACACCCTGCGCGGCACGGTCAGCCAGATGGACGAAGGCGTCGATCGCCGCGCCAGCTCACTGGGGATCGCCAGCGCCTCGGAGCTTTTCGGCCTGAAGCTGGGCAGCGACACCCGCTTCTCGGTGCTTGCCTTCGACGCCGCGCTGATCGACACCGAGCGGCTCACCCTGGTGCCAGGGGTGTCCTCGCGCAACAGCACCCTCCTGGTCAGCCGCAACGCCAGCGCGGGCGAGGGCTCGGCGCAGCTGAAGAACCCGGCCATGTCGGTGGTGTTCACCTTCTCGCCCTCGCGCTCGGAGGGCCCCTCGCAGGCGGCGCGCAACATGGTGGAGCTCGCCGCGGTCGAACTGGTCGGCAAGCTCACCCGTCTGCCCTACTGGCAGTGCCTGGGCATCGCCGACAACGAGCCCGAGGTTCTGCGCGAGACCGAAGACTGGTTCCTGTCGATGGACCCCACCGAACAACGCGCCTTCCTGCAATTGCGCATGCGCGAGCGCGGCCGCTACCAGGGGCCCACCGACGGCACCGGCAGCCCGGCCTTCACCGAGGCGATGGCGGCCTATCGGCCACTGATCGGGCTACCGCCGGAAGGACCGCTCGATCTCGACTTCTTTCGCCGGTTCATCGTCACCGGGGTGCCAAGGCTGAGCCCGTCGCCACCGGCGCCGGTGGCTGCGGCCGGCAGCGTATCCGCCAGCCGATCCGCCCTGCCCGCAGCCTCGACGGCACCTGCCGCGCCACCGACGGCCCCAGCCATCCCCGAGCGCGAACGCGCGAGCGCGGTGCTGCGGATGAGCAGTCTGCGCGAGGCCAGCCTTGATGGACCGCTGCAGATCGCGGTCTCTGCCGACCAGCCCGGTCACCTCTACTGCTATGCGCGCAACCCCGCCAGCGGCAACCTGCTGCGCATCTTTCCCAACCGCTACACGCGCGACTCGCGGCTGGAAGCGGGCCGCAGCCTGACCATGCCGAGCGGCGACCGGTTCAGGCTCGACCCCGACGCGGACTACGCCTGCCTGCTCACCCACCGCGAGGTCTACCCCGACCTGCCCCAGAGCCTGCGCTGGGGCGACTTCGAGGACATGACGGTTCGCAGCTTCGAGGCGGTGCGCGAGCTCTTCCAGAGCGCCGCCGGCGCGCCGGTGGGTTTTGCCCGCTTCGCGCGGGCCTGCGGCAACAGTTGCGCGGGCAACGACACGCCGCTCAAGCCCTGAGTTGCGCGAGCCGCTCAGTCGCCGAGTTCGCGTTGCGCCAGCGCCGTCAGCGCGCCCAGCGCCAGCAGGCCCGCCGACACCGCCAGCCCGCCGCGCAGCGAGCCGGTGAGGTCGGCCAGCCAGCCGATGGCCACCGGGCCGCCGATCTGGCCGGCGGCGAACATCGCGGTGAAGGTGGCCATGGCGCTGCCCCAGGCCGGCTTGGGCAGGGCGCGCTTGATGAAGCCGCCCACCGACGAGGGCGCACTGAACATGCCCAGGCCGAACAGGAATGCCGAGGCCAGCAGCGCGAGCAGATGCGTGGAGAAGAGCGGCAGCGCGGCGCCGATGGTGAGCGTGGCCAGCACCGCCGCCAGCGGTCGCCCGCCCCGCCAGCGCTCGGCCGGCACCCGCCACACCCAGGGTGCGATCCAGGTGGCCAGGCCCAGCAGGCACCAGACTGCCACCACCTCGCCGGTGCTCGCGCCCTGGGCCCGCATCCAGGCGATCACGAAGGTCATGTAGCCGATGTAGCCCACCGCGAACAGCGCATAGGCGGTGAACTCGGCGGCCATCGGCGCCAGCCGCCAGCGCGCCGAGCCGGCCGCCGTGCCGGGTTCCTCGATCTGCAAGGCCGCCCAGATCGCGGCCACGGCCATCACCAGCCCGGCCATGCCCATCTCGCGCCAGGCGATCGGCCAGGCGGCCGGCCCCTGGGCATCGAGCATCGGCGGCAGCACGGCGCCGCTCAGCATCAGGCCCAGGCCACCGCCCGCAAAGAACACGCCGATGGTGGTGGTGGCCATGGCCGGGCGCTGCGGCAGCACATTGCCGGAAAGCGCACCGCCACAGATGAAGATCGCCGCGCCGCCCACGCCGGTGAGCACCCTCAGCGTCATCAGCCAGGTGATGTCACGGGTGAAGCCGGTGGCCAGCAGCGCCAGCGCCGTGAGCATCATGCCGGCGCAGAACAGACGGCGGTTGCCGGTGTGGTTGACCACCCCCCGAACCAGCAGCGCGCCCAGCAGATAGCCGAAGGCATTGACGGTGTTGAGCGCACCGGCCTGCGACCAGTTCCATTGCAGGTCCTCGCGCATGGCCGGCAGCAGCAGCGCATAGGCGAAGCGCGCAAAGGAGTTGGACACCGCCGGCCCGAAGGACAGCAGGAACGCGATCAGCAGGCCTCGCCACATGGAGCCGAAGCATACCTGCGGCAAGCGACCCATCTCGTTTCCCGCCGGGCCGGCGGGAAGCCGGCGAGCGATCCGCCGATGATTGCTGCAGCGCAGACGCGAGGGAACGGACGTACATGCGGGCACAGGCGATCGAAGCCTCGCTGGAGGCGGTGGCGGCGCGGGTGGGTGACCCCGCGCCGCAGGTCTATGCGCGCCTGTTCACCCTCGAACCCGCGCTGCAGACCCTGTTCGTGCGCGACACCGATGGCAGCGTGCGCGGCCAGATGCTGCAGCAGGTCTTCGAGACCGTGCTCGACCTGGTCGACGGCGATCACTACGGCGGCACGCTGATCGCAAGCGAGTGGGTCAATCACCAGAACCTCGGCGTGCCCGCCGCGCAGTTCGCGCTCTTCTTCACCGCGATGATCGATGCCTTCCGCGACATCCTCGGCGATGACTGGACCCCGGCCTTCGAACAGGCCTGGGCCTCGGTCACCGCCCAGGTGGCCGCCATCATCGAGCAGCGCGCCCGCCAGACCCCGGCCTGAGCGCCCGTCAACCTCACCGATCGAAAGGACCGCCATGCGCGGACACGATGTCTTCCTGAAGAGCCTCGCCGCCCACGGCGTGGACCGCATCTTCGGCAACCCGGGCACCACCGAGAGCCCGCTGCTCGACTCGCTCGCCGACCATCCGCAGATGCAGTACATCGTGCACCTGCACGAAGGCGTGGCGGTGGGCGCGGCGGGCTATTACGCCCGCGCCACCGGGCGCACCGCGGTGGCCAACCTGCATGTGGCGCCCGGCCTGGGCAATGCCATCGGCATGATCTACAACGCCCTGAAGGGGCAGGCGCCGCTGATCGTCACCGCCGGCCAGCAGGACACCCGCATGCTGCGGCGCGAGCCCATCCTCTCGCACGATCTCGCCGCGATGGCCGCGCCGGTCACCAAGTGGAGCACCGAGGTACGCCATGCCGACGAGATGGACGAGGTGCTGCGCCGCGCCTTCAAGATCGCCAATGACCCGCCCTTCGGGCCGGTGTTCCTGTCGCTGCCGATCGATGTCATGGCGCAGACCACCGCCAATGGCCCGCAGCCGCCCGCGCGCCTCTACCGCGCCGTGCCGCCCG